>NZ_JBJZOG010000007.1:0-131472 GCF_047200535.1 Micromonospora mangrovicola
TGTCGGGGTACGGCATGGAGCGCAGAGCTGCGTACGGGTGAATGGGCTCTGTCGCTGATCTTGTGACGGTGTCTCACGGTTGGATCAGGATGCGTTTGCGGAGCAGGTCGAAGTTGGCGCGGCCGTAGCCGAGGCGTTTGACCAGTTGGCTCTGGTGTTTTGGCCTTCGACCTGCCTAGCCTCGATGATTCGCGCCTGGCGCTGGCTCCTTCGGCCCGGCACGTCTGATCGCTGTTGGTCGATGTGGCTGGTTCCGGGCATGGTGGTGGGCCGTCTGTCGCGGCGGCGGGCGTGGTCTCCTGGGGTCCTCCGGGTTGTTGGGGCAGCGGTTGTGCTGGTCAGCCGGGGTCGGGGATGGCCGCGATCCGGGTGAACGCGGCGGTGATCTGTTCGGTCCAGGGCCAGGTAGCGGGGATACGCAGCCAGCGGCGGCGTTGGCCATGCACGAGGCGGGCGGCGGTGTGCAGGATCCGGTAGCGCAGTCGTTTCGGTTCGGCTTTGGCCAGGTCGCCGTCGAGGCCGATGAGCTGCAACCAGGCGATCAGGTCGATGGCGATCGCGGCGGCGGTGCACCAGGCGGCGTTGATGGCGAACTCGCGGGAGGGGAGCCGGCGCAGGCCGGTGTCCTTGGCGCAGCGGATCCGGTCCTCGACGCGGGCGTGGGCCCGGTGGCGGGCCTCCAGCCACTGCAAGGCCCCTGTCGGGGTGTTGGTGACGAAGGCGGTGTAGCGCCAGCCGTCGCGGTGCTCGAACAGTGTCAGTTGGGCGCCGGGGTGGGGGCGTTCCCGCCGGACGATGACCCGCATCCCGGTCGGCCAGCCGGGTAGGTGCAGCAGGCCGGTCAGTTCGGCGACGGTGGCGCCGTCGCGGACACCACCGTCGGCGTCGATCGCCGGCGACCACGCTTGGGCGGGCAGGGCGGTGATGGCGGCGCGTTCGGGTTCGCCGATCGACCAGCCGAGGGAGTACTCCACCCGCCGGCCGCGTTTGCTGTCCTGCTCGTGGAGCCAGTCGAGCACGGCGTGGGTGGATGCGGCGGAGTCACCGCGGATGAGTAGGTGCCGGCGGTGCGGTGCGGGGACCTGCGCGATGGCTTGGGCGAGCACGTCGAGGTGGTCGGCGGCCGTGTTCGCGCCGGCGTTGCCCGGGCGCAGCTTCAGGGCGAGCAGTTCGGCGGTGTTGTCGCAGGTCACCAGGATCGGATGGAACCCGTAGCTGTGCTTGTAGGTGGCGGCGGCGCCTTCCTTGTCGCTGTGCGCGATCACGATCGTGGAATCCACATCCAGGACCACCACGCCGGTGCCGATGTCCCGCCCGGCCGCCCGTGCCGCCGGTGGACCGCCGAACAGCTGCCACATCCGGGCGCGGACCTTCGCCCTGGCCTTGGCGATGCGCCGCAGCTGCACCGCGCCGATCTCATCCAGGGCCCGCCACACCGTGGTGTCCGAGGCCACCGCCCCGAACACCTCCTGCTGGTGGCGCAGCACGTCGATGTCCGCGATCGCGTCCCCGCCGTCAGCGATCATCACCGCGAGGTCGACCAGCACCCGACCCCGATCATGCACCGGCCACCAGCCGGCCCGGGCCAGCCCCGCCGACAATCCTGCGGTCAACCCGGCCCGATCAGCCAGCAACCGCAGCAGCGCCGCACCGACGTGCGACACCACACCCGAACCACCCGCGGTGACCCGCAGATCCCTCGACCACGCCGTAAGCTGCACCTTGGAAGTGCCTCCTCAGAGAGAAACCTGTAGATGTCGCAATCACAAGTTTCCGTTGCAGGGCAGGCACTTCCGCTCCTCTACACGCCGACGAACAGCGCATCCCGGCGATCACTGCGAATCACCCAGGCTAGAGCGCCAGGTCGTCGAGAGGCCGGCGAGGAGGGCGTCGTAGTCAGTTCGCAGTCTCGTCGGCGAACTGCCGCAGGTGGGGCAAGTCGTGCCGCGGACGTTGTCTATCCACTCGGGCAGGTGCTGGTGGCCGGTGAGGGCAGGGCCTCGGCAAAGTCGTCAGGTGATGCCGAGTAGGGCCAGCGGGCGAGTGCTGTCGCGGGCGTGATGCCGGTTGGCGGCGGCGATGTTGGTGACCCCGGTCAGGCGTAGGGCGCCGATGGCTGCGTTGCGGAGGGCGGCCATGACCTCGGGCCCGGTTCCGGTGCGAATCTGGGATCGGTCTTCGTCGTAGGTGACATCTCGCACCCAGTGGATCTTGTTTTCGATGTTCCAGTGGCCGCGGATCCGCGCGGCCAGTTGTGCCGGTTTCGCTTGGTGCACGCGCAGGTCGGTGATGGCGTAGACGGTCTCGGTGGTGAAGCGTTGCGGCTGGTCCAGGCGTCGTCTGCGGCGGCGGATCCGCAGCGCTTGGGCGGCCTGGGGGAAGTCGATGCCGGTGGAGATCGTCAGGGCCTTCAGGGTGCGGATCTCGCGGCGGCCGTGCCCGCGGTCGGTGTCGCGGGTGGCGTCCGGGACCGCTTGCCAGGGCAGACCGGTGAGTTGGCGGTGCAGGCTCGGCTGATTGGCCTTGACGGTCAGGATCCAGTGCGCGCCGCGTTCGGCGAGGTAGTCGACGTGCTCACGCTGGCAGTGCAGCGCGTCGGCGGTGATCACGGTGTCGCGCAGGTCGCCGATCTGGTCGAGCAGCGGTGCGAATCGGGTGATCTCATTGGTCTTGCCGTCGACGTCGGTACTGGCCAGGACCACGCCGACTGCCTGATCGCAGGCAGCGAGGACGTGCCGAGCCGGGGTGTCGGTGGTGCGGGAGCCGTCGGGTAGCCCCGGCGCATTGCTGCGCCGGGGCCCCCTCAGAACCGGACGTGCGATTTTCACCGCATCCGGCTCAAGCAAGTCCCGTGGGGCGTCGCAGGGTGTAGGGCGTGGGGCCTGGTGCTGTGGGCGTGTCCGGTGGCAGTCGGCGTCGTCGTCGCTGTCGCCAGTAGTAGGTCAGAGCCGGGTCGTCCGGAGACGCGTCGGCGTTGACCATCTGGCGTCGGCGGATGGATGTCCAGGACAAGCGGGTCAGGCAGGCGCCGGTGTCCCGGTCGCCGAAGAGCCATCGGTCTTGCCTGGTCGGGTGGAACCGCCCGAAGTAGCGGTTCACGATCCATCGGTAGGACTTCGTCTCGTGCCGGTGTCTGGCCCACTTGAGCATCGTCCACACGAGCGTGGAATCGATGTCGTTGAAGACCTTCTTGGACACGACCGTGCGGTAGTACGCGGCCCAGCCACGCAGGATCGGGTTGAGCCTGCTGATCACGGCCAGCGCGTTCGCGCCGTGGAGACTGCGGACCTCGGACCGCAGCCGGGCGCGGAACCGTTTGACGGCCGCTTTCGATGGTGTGATCAGCAGCTTGCCCGGGCTGCGGTAGTGGCGGACGGTAAAGCCGAGGAAGTCAAACCCTTCGGACAGGTGCACGATACGCGTCTTGTCCTCGTTGAACGTCAGTCCTCGCGGTGCCAGCCACTGGGCCAGGCGTTGCCGGACCTGCTCTGCCTGCTCCCGGGTGGAGCAGAGCGCGACCAGGTCGTCGGCGTATCTGACCACGACCGGGGTACCGGGCACCGACCAGCCCCATCGCGACGGGGTGATCTGCTGCCGGGCCCCGGCTGCTGTCTCGATCCCGTGCAGGGCGATGTTCATCAGCAACGGGCTGATCACCCCGCCCTGAGGTGTGCCCTCCTCGGTGGGGGCGTATTGCCGGTTCTCGATCACGCCTGCCTTCAGCCACCGGGCGACAGGTTCCCTGGCGGGGAATCCGTGCAGGTGGTCCAAGAGTCGGTGGTGATCGATCCGGTCGAACGCCGCTGTCAGATCCGCGTCGAGGATCCACGCCCGCTTCGGGTTCTTGCCCTTGCAGACGGCGAAGATCGCCTCGATCGCGTCATGACAGCCCCGGCCGGGCCGGAAACCGTAGCTCCTCGACTCGAACCGGGCCTCCCATTCAGGCTCCAGCGCATTCAGCACCACGGCTTGCGACGCGCGATCGGCGATCACGGGGATGCCGAGCGGACGCCGTTTGCCGTTGGCCTTCGGAATGTAGATCCGACGGACGGGCCGGGCCACCGGCCGACACCCGCGCTGCTGGACCCAGCGGGCCAAATCCACCCGCTCGGGTCCGGTCAACGCGGTCCGGCCGTCAACCCCTGCCGTCCCTCGCCCCTGGTTGACCTGCGCGACCCGGCGTGTGCTGAGCAACGCGTTCGCCCGGGACCGCAGCATCAACCGCTGCAGGTTGCGCACCTTGCGGTGGGCTCCTGCCCGTGACGCCGTGAAGATCCGCTGGCGCAGCCGCCGTACTTCCTCCTCGACCCCGGTCCAGTCCACCTGATCCCAGTCGTCGGGAAAGCCCTGCAGTCCGTTCACCGCTGAAGCAGCGGCGTCCAACGTCTCCGCAGGCGCTGACGTCATGTCCATCGCCATCTCCACAGACTCACCTGACCCGCGTGGGCTCCCTCTCGGGCCGGGCACCACCACCGCACCGCTTCGCGGCGCTGCCCGTATCCGGTCGGTTCGACACCACACAGCCAGGAGGTGGCCGTTCTCTTGATGCCCTTCCCGTCGCCTTTCGGCACACCGGCCTTCGCTTCTCGGGTCATCCTGTTCCCGGCCAGGGCTTCCGCCTCCCTCACGGTCGGCCTACCAGCCGCTGAGGCTGGACCCGGACGGGGTTTCCACGTTCCGCATGTATGAGACACGCACGGATTGGGCGCCCTCTGTACCCCGGGGACGATGGTGCTCACCCGACAGCGCTACGTTCCGCTACCGGCATCCGCCGCTTCTCAACGGCCAGTCCCTGATCTCGGCCCGGTCCCGCTTCCCCCCACCCGGACCTTCAAAATGACGAGGCATCAACCAAGGGTTCACTCGCGTTCGCCCGCCCGTCCTTCTCCTCACCCGTAGCCCCCGGAAGGAACGAGGACCCTTCGGCTTGAACCCTGGGCTCCGCACCCCGCAGTTACCCGCGACGCACGCCAAGGAGGAGACCGGCCACCGAGCACGGACCGGGGATCACGTCACCACACGGGCACCTCCTCCACCGTGATCCACTCAACACATGCGACCTCGTGTCGCACGCGCAGGGTCTTGCCGTCCACGGCGATCGCTCGCCGGGACGCCGACGTGCCGGCAGCAGCCCGACCGGCAAGCCAAACGCCGACCGCCGCGGTCAGGACCTGCGGGTCCATGGCCTGCAACAGCCGGCGGATCATCGCCTCGGACGGACGTCGATCCGGGGCCATGCCCAGCGCGAGCGCGGTCGTCGCCGGCACGTCGGCGACCCACTCCGCGATCGCGCTGTACGACCGGTTGCCGGCCACCACCGCGCACACCGCAGCAGTCACCACCACCGTCAGCCGGTGTCGGATGCCGCGGCGGGCCCGCGGATCAGGCAGATCGGCCAGCGCAGCGAGCAGTCCACCAGCGGCTTCGGACACGGTCAGAGCCGGTGCACACGACACCGACGAGATCAGCGATGATGACAGGGCGGGCATGACTCACTTCGGCGATCAACACGGCGTAGGAACCTTGATGATCTTCTGAACCAGTCATGCCCGTCTTGCCGCCACCAACAGCGGCGCTTCTACTCCAGTCCACTCAAGTCAGACACCGTCACGACGTTGCCGGGGCCCTGGTAGGCATGCCCGGCGTTTCCCCTCTGATGCCGCGTTGGACCAGCCATGAGGTTGCCGGCCAAGCGGCAAAGTAACCAATGATCAACCCGACCTGGTGAATGAGCCAAAACGCCGGATTGGTGGGCCGCAGGGCCTCCGAGAAAAAAAGGTGTTCCACTAGCCCTATCCAAATAAAGAGGCTGAGCTCGACCACGGAAACGGTCAGCAAGTCCTCTCTGGCAACGCTCCTTATTGCGGCCCACACTTTTCGGCCGCCAATGTGAGCCCCGGCGGCGTAGCGGAATGCGACGCCTACGGTCAACGCGCCTAGGAAGTCGCCGATGTACAAGGGCCGCAATGTCTCGCCGGCGACATCAATGCCGACGCCGGCGACAATCACCGTAGCAATGATGGCACCCAGGGTGCAGTGGGCAAGACAGTGCCAGAGCCCGAACATAACAGCAGCATGTCGCGGCCTTTTGGGCGGGTTGCCGTACCGCTGCCGCCACCGGGGAGACTGAGGCCTACCCCACTTCCTGTATGCCACGATGGCTGCTGGGCCGAAGTACAGGGCGGTGACCGGCCACACTAACTCCATGAGCTTAAACGGCTGACGATACGCACAAACGAATGAGTCGAAAACGATAATGGCGGCGCTGGCTAGCCCCAACACGAGCGTCGCCCACGAGAGCATCACAAGCCACGTTGGCTGCAAGAATCATCTCCCTTCACTCCAGTCGATCCGGCTGGGGATAGATGGGGCATTAGGTCACCTGCACCGCGTCCGGTCCCGGCGCCCCACTCCACGGCAGCCCTGCTGCTTACCCATCCTGATCGGCTGCCACCCCAGGGCTCCTGCAAAGTCGTGACCGTGTCGCCTTGTGGGGTTTGGAGTAGAAGCGCCAAGCCAAACCTGCACAACTGGCCGGCTGAATCCGCGGCCACTGGTCGATCGAGAACAAGATCCACTGGGTTCGCGACGTCACCTACGACGAAGACCGCAGCCAGATCCGCACCGGCACCGGCCCCCAACTCATGGCCGCTCTACGCAACGCCGCCATCGGCGCGCTACGCACCGCCGGCATCACCAACATCGCCGCCGCCAACCGGCATCACGCCCGCGACAGCACCCGCCCCTGGCACTACTCGACATCACCTGATGACTTCGCCGGGGCCCTGCCCGGGAGGCCGAGTTCCCGCTCGACGTTCTCGACTGTGAGACCGTCGACACCCGCAGTTCGAGCCCCCTGGTTGCCCGCGACCCGTTCGAAAGCGATAAGGAGCGTCGCCGGGTCGCATACGAGGTTGTGACGTCGGACCGCAGCGCGGTGCCGGTCTTTCGACTGGGCCGTTTCTGCGGCCCGCCTCCCGAACCGGACGTGCCCGTTGGCCGGGCATCCGGCTCTCCACAAGCCCCGAGAGGTGCCCGGTGATCAGTTCGTGCTCGCCCACGGCGTGGGGATCGCGGCACCCCGATAGCGGTAGCGTGTCGTGCGCGTCCGCGTCGGGTTGAACAGCACTACGTCACCGTCGGACGGCCACCAGCCGCCCTGGCAGTAGCGGCGGCGCAGTTGCTTCCACGTCATCCCGGGGTGTTTACGGCGCAGCCAGCCCATCACTCTGCGCCAGGTGAAACCGCGCAGGTAGGCGAACGTCGCGCTGGACACCCCGGGCTGGAAGTAGGTGCACCAGCCTCGTAGCACCGGATTCAGGTTGTGCAGCAATACTTCGAGCGGCTGGTTCCGGTTCAACCGGCTGAGCGTTCGCACCTTGCCCGTGACCGCCTTGACGGCCTTCTTGCTCGGGTAGGTGTAGATGTAGCTCTTGGCCGTGCCTGGCTTGCGGTGACGCTGGATGCGCCAACCGAGGAAGTCCAGGCCCTCGTCTATGTGGGTGATCACGGTTTTGGCCTGCGACAGGCGCAGTCCGACCGTGTCCAGCACCGCCGTTGCCTCGTCGCGCAGCGCCTCGACCTCGTCCCGTTCGCCCTTCACCAGAAGGACCCAGTCGTCGGCGTAACGCGACAGCCGGAACACCGGCAGCTCGCGTTGCTGACGACGGGGAAGGCTTCGTCGGTGTCGGGTGATGCGGTCGAAGTGCTCGTCGAGCACGCTCAACGCGATGTTGGACAGCAAAGGCGACAGGATGCCACCCTGGGGTGCGCCCTCGCGCGACTCCCGCAGGCCGGTCTCCTTGCTGAAGATCCCGGCCTTCAGGAACGCCTTGACCAGCGCCAAGACCTGCTTGTCCGTGATCCGCCGCCGCACGAGCCCCATCAGGGCGGTGTGGTCGATCTCGTCGAAGCAGGCCGTGATGTCGCCCTCCAACACCCACTCGTAACGGTGGGGTGGACCGGCGAAGGTGCGGACCTCAGCGACCGCGTCGTGCGCCCTGCGCCTCGGCCGGAAGCCGTATGAGCAGGGCAAGAAGTCAGCCTCGAAGATCGGTTCAAGGACCAGCTTCAAAAGCCGCCTGCACGACGCGGTCTCGCACCGTGCCGATGCCCAGTCGGCGTCGCTTGCCGCCCGGTTTCGGAATCATCCGTTCGCGGACAGGCAAGGGACGGAACTGGCGCGTCTTCAGCTGGTCGCGGATCTCGGCGAGGAATGGCTCCACGCCTCGGCGCGCTTCGATGAAGAACGCGGTATGGCCGTCCACGCCGGCCGAGCGGGCACCCCGGTTGCCCCGCACCCGCTGCCATGCGACCAGCAGGAACGCGGGGTCATGAACGAGGTTGAACACACCGTGGAACCGGCGATCTGGATCGTCGGTCGCCCATCGGTGCAGCTTGGCCTGGATCTTCTGTACCCGCAGCTCAGCCGACCCGAGCAAGGGCCATTCCAGCGGCGGCGCGCCGGTATTCACCAGCGGCCTACAGACATTCCAGCAACCGCACTGCCAGCTTGCTGGCCCCCTTCGCCATGTGGGCGGCTTTCCCGCCCTCGGACTACTACGAGGCCTCCGCCCCACCCGACGGCCCTCAGCCGACGACGAGCCTGCCCACCTACGCCCTGTCCGGGTCGCAGGGAGGGCGACCGCGGGTGGTTCCCACGTTCACCACGAACCGATCGACGAGGGAGATGCCCAGCTATACCCCGGCCCCCTCGCCACGGGTACGCCGCAGGCATTCCCCATGGCCTCCCCACCGGCCTATTCATTCCGGCTACGGAGTCGCCCGCCTCGTGTTCATGACGGGCGCGCACGGCATACCGACCCAGATCCGCCAGATTAGAGTCGGCTCGACGCTTATGGAGCTTCAACCACTGGTTCCTCTCGTGCACCTTCTCGTCTCGCTTGCCGAGCCCGCCCCGTCTGGCAGTACCAGGACGTCCCGTCGTTGTCAGGACTGCTTCCCACCCTCCCCGGCGTCTCCCAGGTCAGGCTGTCCTCAGCTTCAACCAGGCTGCTGCGACAGCCCAGCGGCCAGGGCCTTCCACCCCAACTCGGTCACAGTGACGCCTCGTGGCGCACGAACAAGTCGTCGAACCTGCGACCGGGATCGGCCGCCGCCCAACAGTGAAGCTTGGCCTGCATCCCCGATACCCGCTGGTGGGGACCCACCTGGGCCGCCAACGGTGCACTGCTGTTCAGCAGCGCGTCTTTCGGCATTGCAGCCTCCTTCCCTTCTCGATACCGCTGCCGACCTTCCCCATGTGCCGGGCTCTCCCCGGCTCGGAGTACTACGACGGCTCCGCCCCGCCCCGGACCGCTCGGCCGACAGTGGACCCAGCCCCGACGCAGCGCCGGCTACGCGGTGCCGAGGCAGGACCGGGACGGTTCCCGTGTTCACCTGCTGTTCGATCGACGAAGGAGGAGCCCGACTATGCCCCCGCGGCCTCGCCACGGCTACCCCGCAGCACTTCACCGTGGCCTCCCCACGCGACCGAAGTAAGGCACGTGACGAGTTCCCCGCCGACCGAGTAATCCACGGGGACGCGCCGCATCCAGCCCAGATCCACCAGGTTCGAGCTGGCGTGCCTTAAGGAGGCGTAAACGCCGGTTCCTTGCGTACTCCTCTCCATCTCGCTCGCCGAGCCCGCGCCATCTGGCAGTGCTGACACGTCCCGGCTTCGTCGGGGCCGCTTCCACCCTCCCCGGCACCTCCCGGCTCGGGCTGCCCCCAGCTTCGGCCGCCCTGCTGCGACAGGACGACGGCGGCGGTCTCTCACCTCCACTCGAACAACAAGCGCCTCACGGCGCACACTCGGGAAAGCACAAGCGGCACGGCGTGAACGTGCAGGTCATCGCGGACGCTGCGGGTCGCCTGGTCTGGGCATCGGCTGCGCTGCCCGGCGCCATTCATGACCTGAGCGCCGCCCGCGTACACGGCATCATCGACGCGCTGAGCAGCGCCGACGTGATGACGTTCGCGGACAAGGGCTACCAAGGAGCCGGCGGGAGTGTGCGCACGCCGTTCAAGCGCCACCGCTACCGGCCGAAGCTGTCCCGCCGGCAGAAGGCCGTCAACCGCACACATGCCCGTGTCCGCGCCCGCGGCGAGCGCGCCATCGCCACGCTCAAGACCTGGAAACTCCTGACCAAGCTGCGATGCTGTCCCCGCCGCGCGACCGCGATCGTGCAGGCCATCCTCGTCCTGCACCGCGTCGAGACCAGCCGCTACTCAGGATGAAAGGGCTCGGTCCCTCGCCGACACCGCCCGGCCGCGATCCTGCAGGCGATCCTGGTTCTGCACCACATCGAGAACCGGCCTACGCAGGATAAATGGGATCGTTGTTACAGGGACGGGTCCCAGGCGATGAGCTGATCGAAGATGTGACGGTCGCCTTCGAGCTTCAGGGAATCCAGCGGTATGCGGCCGTAGAACATCAGGACGAGGTCACTGGCCGTGCCCTGGGCGGAGGCGTCGGCCGTGTCCGCGGCCTCGCCGGCAGCGGGCTCGCCGAGGCGGGTGACCCGTGCCCCGTCGTCCGACAGCCGGAGGCGCCAGGAGCGGCCCTCGGTGGCGTGGTAATCGACGACGGCGGGCTGGTGTGGCCAGGCGACTGTCGTTGCGCAGAGGGTGAACTGGCAGTCGTCGAAACCGTCGAGGGCGACCTCGTCTGGTAGCGGCTGCGGGGCACCCACGGTGAGCTGGGCGTCGTACGTGTACACCGCGATCTCGGGGACCTGGCGTCGCGCCCATGCGCCGGAGGTTTGTGGTGACGGCGAGTCGTCCCACCACGTCCAACAAGCGCGGTCCGGGCCGGCCTCGCGCAGCGTGCTCGTCAGTTGCTCGATGGACTCGGTCCACCAGGCCAGCAGTGCCTCGCGTTCCCGAGGCGCACCCATGCCGTCGTCCCAAGCCGACTTTTCTGGGGGCGCGTCTGCAGGCCCTGCGGCGACGACGGCGGCTGATTTGCGGCGGGCCATGCCCACGTGTTGCACGAGCTCGAACAGCGTCCGCCCGGGAGAGGCATGCGGATCGCTGGTCAGAACCGGCACGTCGAGGCTGGGCGCTGCGGCGACCGCAGCGCGGAAGGCGGTCGACCGTTCGTCAATGAGCCGCAGATGATCAGAGAACGTCAAAATCTTCTGCACTCCGGCTTTCTACCAGTGTGCTCCGACAACCGGACAGCGATTTTCGCAGCCGACGCGGCGGGCGCTGCGGCACTGGCGCGCCAGGATCCCACCTGCCGTGACCTGCACCCTCACGATGGAGGGTCGGGAGCTGGCGCGGTGGCGTGCCATTGCGGTAGGTCCAGCAGCCGTCGAGTTCCTGCGGTTTCCCGCGAGGTTGTCCCACTGCTGTGACCCTGGCCTTGGCGTGCTCCGTTTCCAGCTCCCGCCCGTCAAACCGTGCGTGCGGTTCTCCCGCACACGGCTTACCGACGTCGTTCACCGCCGGCATTCGGCTTGTCCCGCCAGGGCTTGCCGGCCCTGGGTTGCACGACGATTCCGTAGAGCCTGATCAGGCCGAACTCGTTGGGCGTGAAGTTCAGCAGCGCCCAACGGCCGTAGTGTCGGCTGCGGCGATAGCGTTTGCTCAACCACAACGCGATCCGCATCCGCACGTAGTACCTGATCTTGCTGAAGCGCTCGGCTGAGTGACCGTACTTGAAGTAGCCGGTCCAGCCGCGCAGGAACTGGTTGACGTCCTGCACGATTGCTTCAACAGGTAGCAGCAGCCTTCGCCGGGCGGTCAGGTCCCGGATCCGGTCGCGGGCATGCTGCATGGCCTTGTCCGCGGGCCAGCGGGCGAGGAACGTGAACGGGCGTCGCCCGTCGCGGGGCCGGGACCGCACCAGGCGGTGGTGGAAGCCGAGGAAGTCCACGCCCTCCCCACCGACCTGCAGGTGCACGATCCTGGTCTTGGCCTCCTTCGGCTCCAAGCCGAGTTCGGCCAGCAACTGCCGCAGCCGCTGCAGGGCGGCGTCGGCTTGCTCGCTGGACTTACACATCACCAACACGTCGTCGGCATACCGAACCAGCACCCCGTGCTCCCGCGTCGACCACGCCCGATCGAGGCGGTGCAGGTAGACGTTACAGAGCAACGGGGAAATCACCCCGCCCTGCGGGGTGCCGGTCACTTCCCGACGGACCAGACCCTGTTCCATCACTCCTGCGCGCAACATCACCCGCAGCAGCTTCAACAGCGGCTGGTCGCAGACGCGTTCCTCAACCGCGCGCATCAACTCCTGATGCGGAATCGCCGAGAAACAGTTGGCGATATCCGTCTCGACCACCCACCGCCTACCCCGCGCGGACTCCTCGATGAGCACCTGCAGGGCGTCGTGCGCCGAACGTTTCGGGCGGAACCCGAAACTGCACGGCAGCATGTCCGCTTCGAAGACCGGCTCGAGCACGATCTTCACCGCGGCCTGCACGATCCGGTCACGAACCGACGGGATCGACAACGGCCTCAACTCGCTGCTGCCGGGCTTGGGGATGAACACCCGCCGCGCCGGCAACGGCCGATAGCTGCCGTCCCTGAGCTCGCGCGCCAGGTCATCCAGCAGCCGGCCAACGCCGTCCTGCTCGACCTGGTCCAGGCTGGTCTTGTCGATGCCCGGCGCGCCGTCGTTACGACGCACCGCAACCCACGCCCGCCACAAGACGTCCCTGCGCAAGACTTTGTCTCGCAGCGCGTGGAACCGACGTCCGGGATCGGCCTTGGCCGCCCGGTACAGCGCACGCTGCAAGGCGCGGACCGGATCAACGATCGATCCACCAGCGGCGGGACTAGCCGAAACGGCACTCACCGGGCCCCTCCTCAACACCACACGCATCGACGAAGCAGCGGCCCTTCCCTCACCGGCGGTTGTGTTGTCCGCACGGCTCGATCAGTACTACGACCGCCTCCGACGCCCTCCCGGCCGGTCGTTCACTTCCCGAGATCATCGGTTATAGAACGCCAGGCTTCCGGTGACATACGCGCAGGTCACCGGGCCGGGGAGGGCCTCCCCAGTTCCCGCCGCCACTATCTGAACGTTCCGCGCCCCATACGCCGGGGAGTCCGTCACGGCTGCAATCCAGGTGCTACACCGCTTCCATGGCCTTCACCCCGATTTCGAAGGGCTCGGCACTCCCCTGTGCCACCCTCACGGGCAGCTGAGTAACGACGCCGCAGGCTTCGCTTCACGCTACGGACCGCTCAGTCGCTCCCCCAACAGGGCTTTCGACACTGGGCTTCGACCCGACCCGTCTCCAGACCGAGCCGCCAGTCTGCTACCGGGCCTCCTGGCAGCTACCCGGACCGGACTCCCACCGGCAAGCGACGACGAGCTTACGAACGAAGATCAACCACCTACACGATCAACCTCCACTCTGCTGGGCGCACGAGATCACCTCATTAGGTCGCTGATAGTTCTCCGCCTGGCTACCTGCGGTGATCGGCTCGACAGGCGGGAGAGGCGTTGCTGTACGTAGGAGATGACTGGGCGGAGGACCACCACGACGTTGAGGTGATGGACGCGTCCGGCCGCCGGCTGGCCAAGGCCCGGCTACCCGAGGGCATAGCGGGGATCACGCGGCTGCACACGATAATCGGGCAGGCGCTCGGCGACGACGTCGAGGACGACGCCGTCCAGGTGGAGATTGGCATCGAGACGGACCGCGGCCCGTGGGTGCAGGCGCTGGTCGCCGCTGGGTACACGGTGTATCCGGTGAACCCGTTGCAGGCGGCCCGCTATCGGGAACGTCTGGCGTTGTCGGGGGCCAAGAGCGACGCGGCGGACGCGCACATGCTGGCCGACATGGTGCGTACCGACTCGCACCAGCTGCGCCCGATCGCCGGCGACAGCGCCGAGGCCGAGGCGGTCAAGGTCGTCACCCGGATGCACAAGACCCTGATCTGGGAACGCACCCGCGCTACCCAGCGGCTGCGGCACGCGCTGCGGGAGTACTTCCCGGCCGCCCTGGAAGCCTTCGAGGACCTCGACGCCGCCGACACCCTGGAACTGCTGGCCAAGGCACCCGACCCCGCCACCGCTGCCGAGTTGAGCATCAGCCAGATCAGCGCGGCTCTCAAACGCGCCCGCCGCCGCGGCATCCCGGCCAAGGCCGCGGCGATCCAGGCCGCCGTGCGTGCCGAGCAACTCGGCCAGCCGGCCGTGGTCACCGCCGCCTACGCCGCGACCGTACGCGCCCTGGCCGCGCTGCTGGTCACCCTCAACGAGCAGGTCAACGCCCTGCACGGGCAGGTGGAGGACCATTTTGGTCGGCACCCGGCCGCTGAGATCATCCTGTCCCAGCCGGGACTCGGTGTGATCCTCGGCGCCCGGGTGCTCGCGGAGTTCGGTGACGACCACGACCGTTACGCCTCGGCGAAGGCCCGAAAGAACTACGCCGGCACCAGCCCGATCACCCGCGCGTCCGGGAAGAAGAAGGCCGTCATGGCTCGGTTCGTGCACAACGACCGACTCGTCGACGCGCTGATAACCCAGGCGTTCTCAGCGCTGAAAGCATCGCCCGGCGCTCGGGCCTACTACGACCGGCAACGCGCCCGCGGCGCCAACCACAGCGCCGCGCTGCGCCAGCTCGCCAACCGACTCGTCGGCATCCTGCACGGATGCCTCAAAACCGGCACCCCCTACGACGAGACCACCGCCTGGTCTCACCACCTCAACGAAGCTGCCGCTTGACATTCAAGCTCCTGGGATGTCTTTGAGGGCGCTGGAAGCGTAGCCGTAGGCGTCCGCATCGAGCAGCACCATGTCCTGGCCCTCGATGTCCAGGCCGCGGAAGCCCGGCGGGAATGGCATGGCCATGTGCTCGGCCATCATCTGCGACAGCGCGTCGAGCCTCTCTTCGAACATGCGGCAGATCCTGCCACCGTGATCTTGAACGGCGGACCAAACCGTCAAACGCCCTGGTGGCCGGCCCGCACCCGACGACCCGGTGTGAAACGTCCGGCCGCCCCGGGTCTCTTCACCCATGAGACGCGGCAGCTTCTTCTCCTGCGAGACTGCCGGCATGCACCAAGCCACGGGGTGCGGCCCGCGCACCAAGCAGGAGGAGGCACCGTGAATGACGACGAGCTCGCCGCCTCCTTGGCGGCCCACCTGGACCGACTCACCTTCGTGGACCGGTCGATCGACGAGGTCACCGCGCTCCTCGTCGACGCGGTCGCCGCGTGGGGCGAGGCCCAGGGCTTCCGGGTGTACCGGCGCGCCGCGAGTGTCGTGCCGCTGCCCGCGCCGTACCAGAACCGGCACTCGGTCGTGGACGTCGCCTGCGCCCGTCGCGCCGGTCGTCCCGTGGTGATCGAGGTGGACCGCACCGACCGCCGGCGCACTGTGGAGAAGCTGCTCGCCGAGGCTGACGCCGGCCGGGTCGCGCTCTGGGTGCGCTGGGGGCCGGGACCGTTCGCCGCGCCGCCCGCGCCGGTCCGCCTCGTCACCTGCGAGGTCACCGTGCGCCACCACCGGCACTCGCGACTGCCGACCCGCCCGGCGCCACACCATTCAGCGCCAGCCAGCACGGCCGTCGAGCCGGTCGAACTGCCGCTCCCCTCAGACTGACCGCCACTCCCCCGAGCGGGGACGACACTTGAGACACGGCATCTGCTGGAACCGCTGCCACAGTCGGTGCCGCCAGGTCACGGCCCGTTGGCGCACCGACCGCCGGCTCGACCGCCATCACCGACCGAGCGGGGCCGTCATCCGCTACGCAGCATCTGGCCTGCGCGGTCCCAGCGACCTCGAGTGCCGGCGGATCTGCCCGCTTGTCGGGTGCGGATCAGATGGTACGCAGCCAGCCGAGGGTCTTCATGGTGGCGAGGCTGGTCGCCTTGAGACCGGCGTCGGAGACCGTCCAGAGCACTCCGTCCACCACCAGTGACCGGCGGATCTGCGCCAGCTCACCGGGCCGTCCCGTGCCCTGCGCGTGGTCGACCGTGCCGACCTCGGTGAACCCGTCGTCGTCGACCCGCAGAGCCAGCGCCACGTTGCTCGGCAGGCCGGGGCGGCCCGCGACGTTCCGGTCGTTCACCGCACCGGGGCGGCTCACGGCGCCGGTGCCGTAGACGGTCAGTGGGACCACGACCAGGCGTTCGGCCGGCCAGTAGAGGAACGCGTGCGGGTCGAACTCCGCCTCGGAGTGCCCCTGCTTGACGTGGTACCGGGCGATACGGGTCGGCTTGGCCGGATCGGAGACGTCGAAGAGCGACAGTTGGGTGCCCTGGACCCGGCCCTGGTCGGACGCTTCCTGCCCGACGCCGAGCAGTCGTCCTTCGCCGGCCGGGTGCAGGTACGCCGAATATCCGTTGATCTTCAGTTCGCCGCTGACCTTCGGCGCGGTCGGGTCACGCAGGTCGAGGGTGTAGAGCGGGTCGGTCTGGCGGAAGGTGACGACGTACCCGGTAGCGCCGACGAACCGTACGGCGTGGATCCGCTCCCCCTTCCCCAGTCCGGTGACCTTGCCGACCTGGGTCAGCGTCGTGCCGTCGGCGCGCAGGGCGTACACGCTGGACGTCGAGGCGGGCTTGGGGCCCCAGGTACGACCGCTGGTGGTGGCCACGCGCAGGTGCCCGTCCCACTCCGACATGGCGTACTGGTTGATCAGCCAACCGGGTACGGACGCGGCGGCGACGTACCGCGGGGCGCCCGGGCCCGAGGTGTCGAACTGGTAGATCTCGGTGGTCTCGTCCTTGGGGTCGGGTGCGGCGTTGCGCGCGGTCAGCATGGGCAGCACCCGCCAGCGCTGGTCGTTGGCGACGTACAGCCGGGGTCCGTTGCTGTAGACGGTGTCGCCGTCGGCGAGCACGGTGACCGGGTCGCCGGCGCCGAGCGTGGCCGCGCCGAGGTCGAAGCTGAGCACGGTCAGCAGCGAGGTGCCGGAGTAGCTGGCGGGCCGGCTCACCCGTTCGCAGCCGACCCGTCCCGTGCTGGTCCGTCCACCGGAGGTGACCTCGTACCGGGGCAGCCAGTCGTCGGCGGTGGCATTGTCGATGATCTCGCGGTTGGCGGCGGTGCGCTGCTCGTCGGTGGCCCGTTGCCGGTCCGGGAAGTTCAACCGGGGCGAGGAGCGGATCACGACGCGGACGGTCGTGCCCACCTGGCGGGCGTCCACCAGATTGCCGTCGATCCGGTATTCATCGACGATCTTCGGCGGGCCGGAGAGGTCGACCATGATCAGACGAGGGCCGGCGATGTCGTCGTCCGGCGGTACGGAGCCCCCGTCTGCCGGCACGGGACGCCCTCCCTCGGGGACGGCGGGTTTCGCGATCCCGGCCCACCCCTGGCGGAGCAGCACCAGCGCCCGGTCACCCTGCAGCAGCAGGCTGTCGGCGGCCCCGCCGAACTCTTCGGCACCGGGTGTCAGGTTCAGTTCCCCGGTCAACCGGCGGGTAGCCGGGTCGATCACGTACAGCTTGCCGTGGTTGACGGTGACGATCCGCCTGCCGTCGGTCTTGACCAGGTCCGGCTCGTCGACCCCGGCCTCGTGGGTGTTGGTGCCCGAGTAGCCGGAGTCGGCAGCCTTGGGCGCCGCGCCGGGCGGGACTGCCACGCTGGGACCGGACGCCGCATTCGCCCGCATCGCTCCGGCTTCTTCCGCCCAGCCGAAGTTGCTGCGCCCGTTCGGCCCGAACCCCCACGGCCCGACGTAGGCCTTGGCGGCCGTCTTCAGCTGCTGCAGCGCCTCGGCACAGGAGTCGAACGCGACGAGCCGGAACCCGCCGGCGGACACGTGCCGATCACGTGCTGGGTCGGGAACCGGCTTCGCCGTACAGCCAGCGACCATGGCCAGGCCGGCGACCACGGCCAGACCCGTGACCCGAGCTGGAGTCACGACTCGGGGGAGGCGCCCGGCGGCCGGCTGACGGATGCTCCTACCTGTCATGGTCCTACGACGTGTCAGCCTTCGGCCTGGTTCCCGGCCCGGGGCAGCTGCCGCGCCGCCGTGGGCGGGCAGTTGGCTTCCGCTGTACGGACCTCGGTTAGGGTCAGGCAGTCGCCGGAGGCATCGGTCCCCTTCCCAGGGAGTTCTTGGATGAGCACGAGCCCGTCATCGAGTCCCGGCCTTGTCGCTGGCATACCTGCCGGCGATGCGGGGCCGGTGGTGGTGCCGGTTCCCCGGGCAGGTGCGACACCGCCGGTCAGCCGTAGCGGCAGGCGCGCCGCGACGTATGCGCACCGCGGGTCGTCCGGGATGGCGCCGGAGAACACCGCAGCCGCCTTCGAGCTCGCGATCGCCGAGGGCGCCGACTACGTCGAGACCGATGTGCAGCTCAGCGCCGACGGGGAGCTGGTGATCATCCACGATGTGACGCTCGCCCGCACCACCGACGCCAGGCTGGCGTTTCCGGACCGCGCACCCTGGAACGTGCACGACTTCACCCTCGCCGAGCTGAGAAAGCTGGACGCCGGGGGGTGGTACGACGCCGGATTCACCGGCCAGCACATCCTCACCTTCGACGAACTGCTCGATCTGCTCGGGGGTCGGGTCGGCCTGAACCTTGAGCTGAAGTCGCCCGCGTTGAATCCAGGGCTGGCGCACGCGGTCGTCGCTCGGCTGCGCCGGCGTGGCGACTGGATCGAGTCGGGCGCCCGGCCGCAGCCGCTGATCGTCGGGTCCTTCGACGAGCAGGCCCTCCGGGACTTCCATGCGCAGCTGCCCGATGTCCCGGTCGCGCTGATCAGCTACGACGTGCCGACGGGCGAAATGCTCACGGAGCTCGCCGGGTGGATTTTTTCGGTCAACCCGGACGTACGCCGGCTGCGGCCCGACGACGCTGCCCGCGTCATCGAGGCAGGCATGGCCCTCGTGCCCTGGACGGTCGACTCGCCGGAGCTCTGGCGGTGGGCCCTGGACCTCGGCGTCGACGGCATGATCACCAACTACCCGTACGACCTGAAGAACATGCTGCACGGCCGCGACCCGGTGCCCGGTGCGGCGGGCGTGGTCATCGAGGACGTCGTGTACCACTCCCCCGGCGACGAGCCGCGGCGGGCCGGCGAGCACGTCGTACTACGCAACGTCTCCGACCAGCCGGTGGACGTCAGCGGCTGGTACCTGCGTAACCAGGCGTCCGACCGGATCGTGGTGGGCGACGGCTACGTCATCCCGCCGGGCGGGCTGCTGCGGGTGCACACCGGTCCGGGTATCGACGACGCGGCCACCCACCACAACGGGCGCACCACCGCTGTCTGGAACGACAGGAACGGCGACTCCGCCGGGTTGCACCGCGCCGACGGCACGATCGTCGACCTGTACGCCTACGTCGTCTGAGCCGACGGGCACTCCGAGCCCGTGCGGCCCGGTTGAGCATCGACGAAGCGGGGCCGGCTCCGACGGAGCCGGCCCCGCTCGCTGAGGTGTCCCCTCGGCGGTGGCGTGGTGGTCAGCCGACAGATTTGTTGTAACTGTCGATCGCGGCCTGCACGCTCGCCGCGGCGTCCTTCATGGCCTGGTCGGCCGGCTTGCTACCGACGATCGCCGCCTCCAGGCCGTCCTCGGAGGCCTTGCGGGCCTGCGGCATCACGCCGAGCAGGCAGCCGGCCGACGCGACCGACGGCGGCAGCGAGTGCAGCTGGTCCACGGCGGTCTTGAACTGCGGGTACTGGGCCACCCAGTCCTTGTCGATCTGCTCGTCCAGGGCCTTGGCGTTGACCGGCACGTAGCCGGTGCCGGTGTGCCACTTGGCCTGCTGGGTCGGGCTCACGGCGAACTTCACGAACTCCCAGGCGGCCCGCTTCTCCTTGTCGCTGTGTCCGACGCCGTTGATCCACAGCGAGGCGCCACCGATGATCGGCCCGCCCGTCGCCGAGCTGCTCGCCTTCGGGTACGGGGCGGTGAGCACGGTGAACTTGCCCTTGGCCGCCTCGACGTAGCCGCGCATGGCACCGGTGGACTCCAGATGCATCGCGACCGTGCCGGCCTTGAAGGCGGCCTGGGCGTCGTCGGTCTTGCGGCCGGTGTTCGTCGCGTAGCCGCCCTTGACCAGGTCCGTCCACCACTGCGCGACGCGCACGCCGGTCTCCTGGTCGAACTGCACCTTCGTGGCAAGGCCCTTGCGGCCGTTGCCGTTGTCGCAGTACTCCTTGCCGTCGGTGGCGATCAGCTGCTCCAGCAGCCAGCCGTAGATGGCGGCGCCGAAGCCGTACTGGATGGTCTTGCCGCTGGCGTCCTTGACGGTCAGCTTCTTGGCCATCTCCCCGATCTCGTCGAGGTTCTGCGGCGGCTTCGTCGGGTCGAGGCCGGCCTTTACGAAGGCCTCCTTGTTCAGGTACAGCAGCGGGGTGGAGGTGTTGAACGGCATGGACTGCAGCTTGCCGTCGATCGAGTAGTAGTTGGCGATGTTCGGTTCGATGTCGCCCGCGTTGAACTTGTCCTTGTCGATGAACTTGTACATCGGCACGGTCTGCTTGGAGTCGACCATGAAGCGGGAGCCGATGTCGTAGATCTGCACCAGCGCGGGAGTGTTCTTCTGCTGCACCGAGGCCTTGTACTTGGCGATCGTCTCGTCGTAGTTGCCCTGGAAGATGGCCTTGACCTCGACCTTGCCACCGCTCTGGGCGTTGAAGTCGGCGACCAGCTGGTCGATCGCCGCGGCGTTGGCGCCCTTCATCCCGTGCCAGAACTCGATGGTGGTCTTGTCGGTGGCCTTCTCGAGCACCTCCGCGCCCGGCGCGTCGAGCGCGTCCTTGCCGGAGTCGTTGCCGGACCCGGAACCACCGCACGCCGTCAGCGCGGCGGCGGCTACCAGGGCGACGAATGCGCTCATGCTCCGGCGGAACCTAGGTTGTCTCACAAGTTCTCCTCTTCACGAGTTAACGCAGCGCGCCGGCGGTGAGGCCGCGGACGATGTAGCGCTGACCGAAGAGCACGACGGCCAGCGTGGGAAGCAGGGACAGCGCGACGCCCGCGAGGACGAGGCCCGGTTGCGCCACCTCGGCGTCGTTGAGTTGGGAGATGCCGATCTGGAGCGTCTGGTACTCGGAGTCGCGGATCAGGATCAGCGGCCAGAAGTACTGGTTCCACGCCGAGAGGAAGACGTAGACCCCGACCGCCGCGATCGAGGGCTTGGACAGGGGCACGATGACTCGCCACAACAGGCGCCAGTGACCGCACCCGTCGATCACCGCGGCGTCCCGCAACTCGGTCGGGAACTGCAGGAAGGCCTGTCGCAGCAGGAACGTGCCGAACGCCGAGGCGAGGAACGGCAGCACGAGACCGAGATAGGTCAGTCCACCCCGCGCCAGACCCCAGCCGGAGATGGCCAGGTAGTTGGGGATGATGATCGCTTCCCACGGCACCATGAGGGTGGCGAGGAACAGACCGAATGTCACCGCCTTCGCCGGCAGGCGAAGGAACGCGAAGGCGTACGCGGCCAGGATGCTGGTGACGATCTGGGCCGCCGTGATGGCCCCCGCCTGGATGGCGGAGTTGACGTAGAAGCGACCGAGCGGCACCGAGCGGAAGACGTCGCTGATGTTCTGCCAGTAGAGCTCGTGCGGCACCAGCGCGGGCGGATAGGTCGCCAGGTCACCGGGGCCCATCACGGCGCCGACGAAGCCGTAGTAGATGGGGAACAGGACCGGGATGGCGGCCAGGCCGAGCACGACGTAGACGGCGGCCTGCCCCAGACTGAGCTTCTTCATCGATAGTGGACCCGCCGCTCGAGGATGCCGAACTGGACAGCCGTGCAGCCGAGCATGACGACCAGCAGCACGACGGCCTGAGCGCTGGCTGATCCGAAGTCGGAGGACCCGAAGGCGAACGCCTTCTCGTAGATCGAGTAGACCAGCGTCGTCGTGGCCTGGTCCGGGCCGCCCTTGGTCAGGATGTGGATCTGCCCGAAGCTCTGCAACGCGTGAATCGTGGACACCACGACGAGGAAGAACAGTTGTGGGGAGAGCAACGGCACGGTGATCCGGGACGCCAGCCGCCAGCCCGTCGCGCCGTCCAGCCGCGCCGCCTCGACCACCTCGGGCGAGATCGCCGCGACGCCGGCGGAGAGCACGAGGACGTTGTAGCCGAGGTTCATCCACACCGTCGCGGCGCAGACGGCGGGCAGTGCGATCGACGGGTCGGTGAGCCAGTTGACCCGGTCGATCCCGAGGGATCCGAGCAGGCCGTTCGCCACGCCGATCGCCGGGTTGTAGATGACGGCGAAGACGACCGACGCGGTCGCCACCGAGAACGCGAACGGCAGCGCGAACGCGGTGCGCAACACCCGTACGCCGCGGATACGCGCCTCCAGCAGCAGCACCACGAAGAGCGCGCCCAGGACGGCCGGCACCACCGAGAACAGCGTGAACAGGCCCGTCGTGGCCAGCACCTTGCCGAACTCGGGCGACAGCATCTCCCGGTAGTGCTCCGCACCGACGTAGACCGACGGCGCGCCGAAGAGGTCGTTGCCGTGCACGGACAGGTACAGGGTCCGCCCCAGCGGCCAGAACATGAACAGCGCGAAGACCACGACCGACGGCAGCAGCAGCAGCCACCCGAGACCGGATTCGGAGAAGCGCCCCGGCTGCCCACGTCGGACGGTGGAGCGTGTGGACTCTGTGGTCGGGGCGCGGTCATCCCGTGGGGCGCTGACGGTGCGAGGGGGTGGCACGGCAGCACAGTACCAACGGTATGGACCGAAAGAAATCCTTCCATGCAGGACCCGCGGCTGGAAGTTCTTTCCAGAAGTGGGCGGCCTCCCCCACTTCGACCGCCCTCTCGAGCACGGTGTGATCAGCCAGTGCCACCAGGATGCGGGCCAGTGCTCCGTCCTTTGGGGCGATGCGCTACCTCACTCTGGGAGCAGTTTCTTGTGTACGCAAAGTAATCAGACAAACCCGAGGTCAAGGCGTTACAAGATTGTTTCTTGACGCAAAAAAATAACAGGGCGACGCTCTCCGGCATGACGCGAACGCAGCAGACGCCGCTGCTACCCCCGGTGGGGGACGCCACCGCAGCCAACGTCTTCATGACGGTGCTGACCCGCGGCCCGATCGCCCGGTCCGAGATCGCCTACACCCTCGGGCTGTCTGCCGGAACCATCTCCCGCTCGACCAAGCCGCTACTCGAGGCGGGATACCTGATCGAGGACGGCGCGGCGGACAACTCCCGCCCCGGCCGGCCGACCATGCCGCTGCGGGTCGTCGCCGAGCGCGAGTTCGTCATCGGCGTCAAGCTGACCGGCGACCACCTGGTCGGCGTCGTCGTCGACCTGTTGGCCAACGTCCGGGCCAGCCGCGAGGTGTCGCTGACCGCCACCGACGTCGACTCAGTCGTGGCCGCTCTCGCCGGGCTGGTCGCCCAGTTGCGACTCGCCGTCGACGGCCCGATCACCCGGCTGGGCGTGGGCCTGGGCGGACACGTCGACCCCGCCGCCGGGACGGTGCGCTACGCGCCGTTCCTGGACTGGCGCGATGTGCCGCTGGCCAGGATCCTGTCCGCCGCCACCGGCCTGCCGGTCGTCGTCGAAAACGATGTCAACGCGTTGACCGTGGCCGAGCAGTGGTTCGGTGCCGGCATCGACGTACCGTCGTTCGCCGTGGTCACCATTGGTGCCGGCGTCGGCTGCGGGCTGGTGCTCAACGGGGGCCTCGTGCACGGTGCCAGCGGTCTCGCCGGCGAGCTCGGCCACATACCGCTCGACCCGGCGGGCCCGCCCTGCCCGCGCTGCGGCAACACCGGATGCGTCGAGGCGGCCGTCGCCGACTCGGCCATCGTCGGCCGCATCACGCAGGCGAGCGGCCGCGACGGCCTGGACATCCTGGCCGCAGCGCAGCTGGCTCGCACCGGCGACGCCGCGGCGGCGGCCGCGTTCACCGCCGCCGGGCAAGTGCTCGGCCGGGCCCTTGCCACCGTCGCCAACCTGCTCAACCCGAACCGGATCATCCTGTCCGGCGAGGGCCTGGCCGCCAGCGACCTGTTCGAAACCGCCGCCCGGCAGGCCTTTTACACCCACGCCTACGGCTCGGCCGGCGACTGCGAGCTGCTGACCCGGCCGCTGCCCGACGACACCTGGGCGCGCGGCGCAGCGGCCGTCGCCATCCAGCACCTGTTCGTCGCACGGGCTCCCGGCCGCTGATCCTCCACCTGCCCGCATCCGCTCCCCCACACCCCACCCCCAAGGAGATCCACGATGCACACGGTCCTGTCCCGCCGGCGCCTGCTCGCGGCGGGTATCGCCACCGTCGCCCTGGTCGGCATGTCCGCCTGCGGCGAGGACGCCAAGCCGGCCGCCGCCGACGGCCCGGTATCCGGCAAGATCACGTTCTGGCACGCGTACAGCGCCGACTCCCAGGAGGTCAAGGCGCTGCGCGAGGTCATCATCCCGGGCTTCAAGGCCAAGCACCCGGGCACCGAGGTCGTCGAGGTCGCCGTGCCCTACGACACGTTGCACCAGAAGCTGATCACCGCTGCGGCCGGCGGCACCCTGCCCGACGTGGTCCGCTCCGACATCGGCTGGGTGCCCGAACTCGCCAAGCTCGGCGTGCTGGAGCGCCTCGACAAGGCCATGCCCGACTACCAGAGCTTCGCCGACAAGGTCTTCCCCGGCGCCCTGACCACCAACCGCTACAAGGGTGGCTACTACGGCTTGCCGTTGGACACCAACACACGGGTGCTGATGTACAACGCCGACACCCTGGCCAAGGCCGGTGTCGCCGGCCCGCCCAAGACGTTCGACGAGCTCAAGGCGCTGGGTGACAAGCTCGCCGGGTCGAAGACCGCCGCCTTCACCGACAACGGCCTCAGCGGCTGGAACGTCCTGCCCTGGATCTGGTCGGCCGGTGGCGACATCACCGACCCCGATTACACCAAGGCCACCGGCTACCTGAACTCGCCGCAGACGCTGGCGGGCGTGCAGCTGCTGTTCGACCTGTACGGCAAGGGCCAGCTCGGCAAGGGCGTGCTCGGTGGCACCGGTGCCGTTCCCAACGACCAAGGACTGGTCAAGGGGCAGTACGCCACGATCATGGACGGCCCGTGGATGTTCCCGATCTTCGCCTCGACGTTCCCGGACTTCAAGCTGCGGACCTCGCCCGTGCCCGCGGGTCCGGGCGGCAGCATCAGCGTCGTCGGCGGCGAGGACGTCGTGGTCATGAAGAGCTCCGCCAACAAGGCGCTCGCCCTGGAGTTCACCCGCTATCTGCTGTCGGACGAGGCCCAGCTCGCCATGGCCAAGGTCGGCCAGATGTCGGTGCTGAAGAACCTTGACGTCACCTCCGTCGACCCGAACTACGCTCCGTTCGTCGAGCAGCTCAAGACCGCCAAGCCGCGGCCGGTCGTGCCGGCCTGGCCGAAGATCGACGACCTGCTGCAGAAGAAGCTGCAGGCCGCCTTCCGCGGCGAGATGACACTGCAGCAGGCGCTCGACTCCGCCGCCGCCGAGATCGACAAGCTGCTGGCATGAGCAGCGAACTCCTGACGGTGCCCCGGCGCGAGCGCGCCGGGGCACCGCCCCGGGTTCCGTCGCGGCGACGCCGGCGGATCGCGGCGACGCCGTACCTCTTCCTCGCCCCGGGCTTCGCGCTGTTCGTCCTGGTCATGCTGTGGCCGATCGGCAGGGCCGCGCAGATCAGCCTGTACGACTGGAGCCCGATTCCCGGCGCGGACAACCTGTTCGTCGGGCTGGAGCACTACCGCCACGCGCTGACCGACCCGGATCTGCGGCTCGGATTCGTCAACGCCGGCATCTACATGCTCGTCACCGTGCCCGCCCAGATCGTCATCGGGCTCGCACTCGCGCTGCTGCTGCACACGAAACTGCCCGGGCGCGCCCTGTTCCGGGTGCTGTTCTACCTGCCGGTGGTCACCAGCTGGGTGGTCGTGTCGCTGCTGTTCCGCTACCTGTTCGCCGACGAGGGCGTCCTCAACTGGGTCATCGTCGACGTGCTGGGCCTCAGCGACACCCCGCCCGGATGGCTGGGCTCACGCTGGACCGCCCTGTTCGCGCTGTGCGCCCTCGGCATCTGGAAGGGCATCGGCTGGACCGCGATCATCCTGCTGGCCGGCCTCCAAGGCGTGCCCGGTGAGCTGTACGAGGCGGCCTCCGTGGACGGCGCCGGCTACCTGCGCCGCACCTGGCACGTGACCCTGCCCTCGCTGCGTCGCAATCTGATGTTCGTCAGCGTCCTGCTCGTCATCGGCAGCTTCAACGTGTTCATCTCCGTGCTGCTGATGACCGGCGGCGGCCCAGGCGGGCAGACCGACATGCCGCTGACCTACCTGTACCGGCAGGCCTTCGAGTACCTCGACTTCGGCTACGCCTCCGCGATCGCCTTGATCATGACGGTGCTGGTGCTGGTCCTGTCCGTGATCCAGACCGTCGCCTTCGGCCGCGCCGACAAGGAGTCACGATGATCCACCACCCGCAGGGCCTGCACCGCCTCCGGGTCGGAGCCCGACTGGCCGTGCTCAGCATGCTCGCCGTGCTGATGATCGCGCCGTTCGCGTACATGCTCGCCACCTCGTTCAAACCCAACCGGCTCGCGTTCGAGTGGCCGCCGCAGTTTTTGCCCGACCCGTTCACGCTCGACAACTACGTCACCGCGTGGGCCGGTAACGACTTCGCCCGCTACTTTGGCAACTCGCTGCTGGTCGCCACGGTCACCACGGTGTCCACCACACTGCTGTCGGCGATGGCCGCCTATGCCTTCGCCCGCTTCCGCTTTCCCGGCCGCACCCTCACCTTCTGGATCATGATGCTGGGGCTGATGGTGCCCGGCGTGGTCATCCTGATCCCGCAGTTCGTGCTGGCCCGCAGCCTCCACCTGACCGACTCGCTCTCCGGCCTGGTCGTCTTCTACGTCGGTGGCGGCATCGCATTCAACACCTTCCTGCTGCGCGGCTTCTTCGAGCAACTTCCGCACGAACTCGACGAGGCCATGATCATCGACGGCGCGGGCAGTATCCGCCGCTTCGCCGCCCTCTACCTGCCGCTGTCCCGCCCGGCGCTGGCCACCTCCGCGGTGTTCGGGTTCTTGGGCGCCTGGGACGAGTACTCCTGGGCACTCACCACCATCAGCGATCCCGACAAGCAGACCCTGCCGCTGGCGATCGCCCGCTTCCAGGGCCAGCACGCCACCAGCTGGGGGCTGGTCTTCGCCGCCTCGGTCATCGCCCTCATCCCGGTCGTCCTGATCTACCTGATCGGCCAGCGCCACTTCATCTCCGGCCTCGCCGCCGGTGCCGTCAAGTCGTGAGAGGAACCCGCATGCTGCTGCCGGACAAGGCGACCTACACCCCGGGCGAGACGATCCGGGTGGAGCTGCCCCCCGCCCCGGCGCCGCGGCGCCTCGCCGTCGAGCACCTCGGCCGCCTCGCCGCCGAGGTCGACGTCGCCGCCGGGCAGAGCGAGGCCGAACTGCCCGCGCTGGCCGAGGGCGGATACAGCCTCACCCTCACCGGACACGGTGACGACCTGCACAGCGCGGTCGAGGTGCTGGCCAACCCGACCGAGCGGCTGCGCTACGGGTTCGTCGCCTCCTACGCCCCCGACCGTGACGTGGAACCGGTCGCCCGACTGTTCCGGAGGCTGCATCTGAGCGCCTGCCAGTTCTACGACTGGGCCTACCGCCACGCCAACCTCGTCGGCCCGGCCGTCTACCGCGACCCGCTGGGCCAGCCCGTATCCCTCGACACGGTGATCCGCATGGCCGCGCGGCTGCGCGCCACGGGCACCGCCCCGCTCGGGTACGCCGCCGTGTACGCCGTCGGTCACGACGAGTGGCCCGCCTGGGAGCACGCCGCGCTGCTGCAACCCGACGGCCAGCCGTACAGCCTCGCCGACTTCCTGCGCATCGTCGACCCCGCCGACCCCGGCTGGCTTGCACACTTCACCGCCGACCTGCGCGAGGCCGCCGACGCGGCCGGATTCGCCGGCTTCCACCTCGACCAGTACGGCTTCCCCCGCCGGGCCGTGCGCCACGACGGCACCCGCGTCAACGTCGCCGCCGCCTTCGGCACCCTGCTGGCGGCCGTACGCAACGCCCTGCCCGACGCCACGCTGATCTTCAACAACGTCAACGACTTCCCGGCCTGGGCCACCACCACCGCGCCGCAGGACGTCACCTACACCGAACCGTGGCAGCCCCACGACGACCTCGCCGACCTCGCCGCGATCGCCACCCGCGCCCGGCTCCTCGCGCCGCGGCGCCCGGCCGTGCTCGCCGCCTACCAGACCGCCTACGACAAGCTGCCGGCCGCCGCCGCCGAGACCACCAACCGTCTCACCATGGCCACGCTGTTCTCCCACGGCGCCACTCAGCTGCTGGCCGGGGAGGCCGGCAACGTGCTGGTCGACCCGTACTACGTGCGCAACCACACCGCCGAGCCCTCCACGCTGGACCTGCTGGCCCGCTGGTACGACCTGCTCGTCGCCGCCGGCGACATCCTGCTCGCACCGGGCCTGGCCGACATCACCCGCTCCGTCACCGGCACCCTCAACGACGAGATCGACGTGCACGCCGACGTCGTCCCGATCCGGCACGACGCCGTCCCGGGCGCGGTCTGGCGCCGCGTGGTGGACACCCCGCACGGCCAGGCCGTCCACCTGATCAACCTCACCGGCCAGGCCGAGGCCGGGTGGGACACCGCGAAGGAGCCGCTGCCGCCGGTCACCGGCCTGTCCCTGCGCATCCGCCGCACCGGCGACAGCCTGCCGATCGTCCGCGTCGCCGACCCCGACCGCGGGCCCACATTCACCACCGTGGACGTCAGCGCCGACGGCAATCACGCCACCGCTGCGCTGCCGCCGCTACACGCCTGGCAGATCGTCCTCATCTCCGACCAGTGACCCTGCCCGGTGCGGCCGGCCACCCGCCGACCACACCGACCCGCACCACCCGACAAGGAGCCAGCACCATGACCACGGCCGCCGCGGCACCCGCCGCGACCACCGACACCGGACTCCAGCCCTGGTGGCGTGACGCCGTCATCTACCAGGTGTACCTACGGTCCTTCGCCGACTCCGACGGGGACGGCGTGGGGGACCTGCCCGGCCTCACCGCCCGCCTCGACCACCTGAGCCGCCTCGGCGTGGACGGCATCTGGCTCAATCCCTGCTACCCGTCACCCGGTGCGGACCACGGCTACGACGTCGCCGACTACACCACCATTGACGTCCGCTACGGCGGCATGCCGGCGTTCGAGAAATTCCTCGCCGCAGCCCATAAGCGCGGCCTCAAGGTGCTGATGGACGTCGTGCCCAACCACTGCTCCGTTGACCACGCCTGGTTCGCCGAGGCGCTGGCCGCGCCGGCCGGCTCACCCGCCCGCGAGCGCTTCCACTTCCGCGACGGCACCGGCCCCGGCGGCAGCCTGCCACCCAACAACTGGACCTCGGTCTTCGGCGGCCCAGCCTGGACCCGCGTCGCCGACGGCCAGTGGTACCTGCACAGCTTCGACTCCAGCCAGCCCGACTTCAACTGGGACCACCCTGACGTCGCCAAGCACTTCGAGGAGGTGCTGCGGCTGTGGTTCGACCGGGGGGTCGACGGGTTCCGCATCGACGTCGCGCACATGCTGTTCAAGCACCCCGAGCTGCCCGACTGGCCCGACCTCAGCCACTACAACGGCTATCAGCAAAATCGGCCCGAGGTGCACGAGATCTACCGCCGCTGGCGGGCGCTGGCCGACTCGTACGGCCGGGACCTCACTCTCATCGGTGAGATCTGGGTGCCGACCGTCGAGGATCTCGCCGCGTTCCTGCGCCCGGACGAACTGCCCCAGGCGTTCTACTTCGATCTGCTCGTCACCGGCTGGGACGCCAGCGCGTTCGCGGACTCCATCACCCGGGGCCTGCAGCAGATCACCGCCACCGGCGCCGTCATCACCTGGACGCTTGCAAACCACGACGTGCACCGCGCGGTCACCCGCTACGGCCTCACCGCCGTCGACCCGACGGCGGTGCGCAACCCAGCCCGGCTGCGCGGCCCGGTCGACAACGACCTCGGCGAAGCCCGCGCCCGCGCCGCGCTGCTGCTCCTGCTCGGATTGCCCGGCTCGGTCTATCTCTATCAGGGTGAGGAACTCGGCCTGCCCGAGGTGCAGGACCTGCCGGACGACCTGCGCCAGGACCCAACCTGGTTCCGCTCCGGCTTCACCGAGCACGGCCGCGACGGCTGCCGGGTACCGCTGCCGTGGCAGGCCGAACTGCCCGCGTTCGGGTTCAGCCAGACCGGCCAGGCGTGGCTGCCGCAGCCCGAGTCATTCGCCCGGTACGCCGCGCAGACGCAGTGGGACACCCCCGGCTCCACCCTGCGCCTGCACGTCGAGGCGCTGCGGGTACGCCGGGAGCTGGGGAAGCGTCGCAACGGCGAGCTCTCGTGGCTCGACGCGTCCGGCCGCGACGACGTCCTGGCGTACCGCCACGGCGCGCTGACCTGCGTGACCGTCTTCGGCGACGAGCCGTTCAGGCCGCCAGCCGCATGGGGACGCGCGGTGTGCGCCTCGGCGCCGCTGGTGGACGGCGCGGTGCCCGGCTCGGCGACGATGTGGCTGCTGCCGGACTGACCGTTGTGGAGCAGGCCCGGCACGATTGCGGCCCGCTCACGAGCCGCCACTAGGCGGTTAGTACTTCAACGTCACTTGGCTTTGGCGTTGGGCGTGGCGCGGGCATGAGGACGGCCACCGCGTTGATCATCGATGGTTTGTGAGGACAACCGAAGATCGTGCGGTGGCCGCGTGCCACAGCGTAGACCCCGCCGGATGGCGGGTCATCCTCGACGAGGCGGTGACGCGTGTCGCTGACCGGTTCGCACGGGCGGAGCCACGCCGGGCAGTTCGTGGAAGGGCTGCTGCCGGATGCGGAACGCCTTGCCGGATGAAACCGGGAGGCTGACCGGGTTCCAGCCGTAGCAGGTCGTCCGACAGTTCGGGCATGACGAGCATGCTAAGGCCCGAGTCCGGTGTCTGGTTTCCGGTGTCCAGGTTTCCGGTCAGCTGCCACCGTGGGTGATGTAGAGCAGTGCGGTGTCGTCGTTGTGCCGGCCGTCGTCCTGTTGGACGGCGGCGAGAAGCGCATCGATGTAGGCGACCGGGTCCGTGATGGTGGCCAGCCGGCCGGCGAGGTCGATGAAGCGTTCCTCACCCAGGCGGGTTCCGTCGGCGGAGAAGCCTTCGAAGGCGCCGTCGGTGTAGAGCAGCAGCCCGGCCCCGGGTGGCAGGGCGACGGCGGTCTCGTGCCAGCGACCGCGGCCGGGGAACATGCCCAGGCTCAGGCCGTTCCGCACGTCGACCGGCCGGGCGCCGTCCGGGGTGACGATCAACGGCGGCGGGTGTCCGGCGGCGGTGATGATGGCCTGGCGGCGGTCGGCGTCGATGCGTACGCCGCACACCGTGGCGAACATGCCGTCGTGCGGGCGCTCGGCGACCAGGACGTCCTCGAGCAGCCGCATCCGCTGCGTCTTCGGGACACCGGCCAGGGTCAGGGTGCGCCAGCCGACGCGGAGGGCGACGCCCATCGCGGCCTCGTCGGGGCCGCTGCCACACACGTCGCCGATCACCGCGTGCACCGCGCCGGGGGCGGTTTGCACGACGTCGTAGAAGTCACCGCCGAGCAGGGCTCGTTGCCGGCCAGGCACATAACGGCTGACCAGCCGGACGGCGGGGTCGGCGAGGATGGGTTTGGGGAGCAGGCCGCGCTGCAGGCGAACGTTCTCGTTGGCCAGCAGCCGACTGTCGCGCAGGCCGCGTTCGGCGTTCTGCCCTCGTTTGCGGTGAATCGCGTACCGGATCGTACGGCCGAGCAGGGCTGCGTCGATCTGGCCCTTGACCAGGTAGTCCTGGGCGCCGGCGGCGACCGCCGCAGCGGCGGTGGCGTTATCGTCGAGGCCGGTCAGCACCAGCACTGCGGTCCGCGGCCACCGGTCGAGAACCCGCCGCAACGCGTCCAATCCCTGGCCGTCGGGCAGGTGCAGATCGAGCAGTACCCCGTCCGGAGAGTGGTCGGAGTTGATCGCATGAGCGAGGGTCGAGGCCACATCGAGGTGAGCTGCAACATCGCTGTCCGTCAGGTACTCGCGGACCAGCAGCGCGTCGCCGGGGTCGTCCTCGATGAGCAGTAGGGTGTAGCCGGCCGAGAGTTGGTCGGTGCCATCCGCGTGCGACGTCGCCACCGCGTGGTGCTGAGGTGCGGGTGTCCGGCGGTCGACACCGGTCATCGCAGCTCCGGTCGTGAGCGGGTTGCCGCGTGCTCGGTCAGCGTTGTGTCGCCCATCGCCCCGCCCCCACCATTCACCGACCTGGTCAGTATGCCGCAGCGTGCAGGCGCTGATCGAGACTGCCTTACGGCCGGGGCCGATTGCGTGCAGGAACGGCAAGTGCGACGGGGGCGAGTCCCAGCTCCAGTCCCGCACCGGCATCGCCGCCGGCCGCCCCCCCCCCCCACTCGCCAACCGCGACCAGCGGCTTCGACGACCGGGCGCAAGAGGCCGCCAGCCCAGGAACGATGCCGAGGATCCGTACGACTACGACGAGCAGGCGGATCGGCCAGGGCTGCCGCTCTCCCGTGCGGGGAGCGGCGGGCACCCCTGGCGCCACCGCCCCGCAAATCTCGGCCATCGATCACTCAGGGCTTCCCTCACGCGGTCTTCGGACGACGCCGGTCGATCGTGTTGGCCACCGCATCGGCGGCACTGCTCTGCAATTCCTTGGTGACGCTCTGGTGGGTGTCTCGGTGAGGGTGGCAGTGGAGTCGGCCGAGTTGTTCGGCCAGGACCTTGATCTCGACACCGCCATCGCGGGCCACGTTGGCGGCGCCGGGTTGGCGCGCAGGTCGTGCAGCCGGATCGGAGGCAGCCCAGCTTGCCAGAACGGCAGCCAGAGGTCCCGCCGGCAGACCGGCGGGACCTCTGGGTCAAGACAGGATCATGGACGGGGTGCCGGCGGCGGGCCGGCATCCCGGTGCCATGGTGCGATTACGGGGTCGTCATGCCGAGCGTGTAGCTACCGGAGCCGCTGTAGGCGTAGACGTCGTAGCGGTAGTAGCCAGAGGTCCCGCTGTAGGTAATCGACTCGTCCGAGCTGGAGCTGTACGAGCCGGCCACGTCCACCCAGGAGCTGCCGTTCCACTTCTGCAGGTACAGGTCGAAGTCGGTGCCGGACGGGCCGTGCAGGCAGGCCCGGTGGGTGCCGGAGCTCGACGAGTAGTAGTAGCTGCCGTTGGGCTGGTACGAGCTGCTGTGGTAGGACACCGAGCCGTTGTAGGTGGACTCGTAGCCGGAGCAGCTGCCGCCGCCACCGCCACCACTGTCGGTGCGCAGCGTCAGCCCGTACGCCGAGAGGATCTCGTTGACCGGCTGGAAGTAGGTGGTGCCGCCGGAGGTGCAGTTGCCCGACCCGCCGGAGGTCACGCCCTGCGCCTGCTGCCCGGAGAGCCAGGAGCCGCCCGAGTCACCGGGCTCGGCGCAGACGTTGGTCCGGGTCAGGCCGCTGACCGAGCCCTGCGAGTAGTTGACGGTCTGGTTCTTGGCCTGGATGCTGCCGCAGTGCCAGCCGGTGGTCGATCCGGAGCGGCAGATCGACGCGCCGACCGCGGCCTCGGAGGAGCCGGTGACGGTCACGTTGCCACCGGAGTAGTTGTTCACCCAGGGTTGGGGCGTCCAGTTGGAGTTGGTGGCGACCCAGGCGTAGTCGTTGCCGGGGAACGAGGACGCCTGGAAGGTGCCCTGCGACACCTGGTTGTAGCCCTGGGTCGAGGTGCCGGCGGTGCCGCAGTGGCCGGCGGTGACGAATCCGCCGCTCACCGAGAAACCGACCGAGCAGCGACCGCCGCCCATGTAGAAGGCGTCGCCGCCGCGTACGTCGTAGAGGGTGCGCGGCGACTCGGTGGTGCTGACCACCCGGACAGCCGAGGCGTCGGCGCCGCTGGCTCGCACGAACGTCCGGGCCGCGCTGGTGCCGCCCTTGGCCAGGACCACGACACTGTTGGTGGTCACGTCGACGTACCAGCCGGGTACCGAGGCGGCCGGGGCCTTGGCGGCGGCGCGGTCCAGATCCGCCTTGGCGGCGTCGAGCTCTGCGCCGCTGCGAGCGACCAGCTTGGCCTGAGCGCCGGCGGCCTTGACCCGGCCGGCGGCTGCCTTGGTGGTGACGGCGACGACCAGGGTGTTCGCGTCGTCGGTCAGCCAGCCCCCGGCATACGCGCTACCGAGGGTCTTGCGCAGCCGGGCGTCGAGGTGGCTGCCCTTGTCGTCGCGGGCGATCCGAGCCCGCGCCTGATCGGCGGCGAGCCCCAGGTCGCGCTGCATGGCGGCGAGCATCGCGGGCGATGCGGCCTCGGCCAGCTTCTGGGCCCGGGCGCCGGTGTCGCCGGCGCTGGCCAGGGCGGGCGAGGCCACCGCGGTGGCGGCCCAGACGGGCAGCAGGATCAATGCCGCTGCCGCGGCGAGGCTTCGTTTCATCCGGTTTCTCCTTCGGGGGATGGCTACGACGCCGGTGCTGTTGTCAGCGCCGCAGGAGACACGGAGAGTGCTCGCGGTCCGGTGGGACCCGCCCGGGTCGGCGGCCTGAAGGCAGGGGTCCTTTGCCCTGCCCCTGGCCCGGCGCCACGCCACCACCCGTCGATCCGTCTCGGCTGGTTCGGCACGGGACGACCAGGACGCGGTCGAACTTAACAGACATTAAATCGACTTGGCTAGATGTCGAAGAACGTTGATCCCAGCGCGCCTGCCTGCCGGCGGCCGCCGTCCGTCGGGCCCATGACCTCATCACCGCCGGCGCCCGTGGGCCACCTGGGGCGCCCTCCCCGCGAGTGGAGGATGCCGGGAGGCTGATGCCGCACCTGTCACCGCACCCGACGAACACTTTCGTCCATGGCAGACAAAAGTTTGATGGATCCAGATGAAAGCTATGGACATGTCGGCATGTCTTTTATAGCGTCGGCGAGGTGAAGGTGTTACGTCGTAGTTAACCGCCCGATCAGCGGCTCCTCGGCGTAGCCGTCACACGGCTGTCGGCAGCCGGCCGACACCTGACCGCCACTCGCCTTTCACCCGAGTCCTTCGCCCGTCACCGAATGCCCACCGCGACGCGGCGCCGACCTGCTCGACGCCGTGACCGCCGGGTGCCGCGTGCCGGGCCGCTCCGCCATGCCCACAAACCCGTCCCCGTCCATAAAGGAGCAGTTGGCTACACCCCCTTTGACCTGCCCGACCAGTCCCCCAGCGCAAGGAGAGGCAGATGAAGAGACGACTCACGCTCGCCGTAGCGGGCCTGACGACCATGGCGCTCGTCGCCACCCCGACCGGCGCGCTCGCCGCACCCGACGCGACCAGCACGCCGCCGGACAGCGACTTCCAGAAGGTCACCCTCAACGACAGCCCGGGCGAGCCGATGGACCTCGCGGTGCTGCCCGACAGCCGGGTGCTGCACGTGACCCGCGCCGGCGATGTCTGGCTGCACGATCCGACCACCGGCCGCAACTCGATCGCCGCGACGCTGGACGTCTACCGGCACGACGAGGAGGGCCTGCAGAACGTCGCGATCGACCCGAACTTCGGCAGGGCCGGCAACAACTGGATCTACCTGTACTACTCGCCGCCGCTGGACACGCCGGTGGACGACCCGTCGACCCCGACCGTCAACGAGGGCGACGCGCCGGCCTGGGGCACCGACGCGGACTTCGCGAAGTTCAAGGGCGCGATCCGGCTGTCCCGGTTCCGCCTCGTGAAGGACAAGCTGGACCTGTCCACCGAGCAGCAGATCATCGACGTACCGGTCGATCGGGGCATCTGCTGCCACGTCGGCGGGGACATCGTCTTCGACGCCAAGGGCAACCTGTACCTGTCCACCGGCGACGACACCAACCCGTTCGAGTCCGGCGGCTACGCGCCCCTCGACGAGCGCCCGGGCCGCAACCCGGCGTATGACGCGCAACGCACCGCGGCCAACACCAACGACCTGCGCGGCAAGATCCTGCGCATGAAGGTCGGCGAGAACGGCGGCTACAGCATCCCGGACGGAAACCTCTTCCCGGAGGGTACGGCCGGCACCCGGCCCGAGATCTATCTGATGGGCCTGCGCAACCCGTTCCGGATCGAGCTGAACCGCGAAACCGGCGACCTGTACGTCGGTGACTACTCGCCGGACGCCCGCCAGGCGGATCCGCTGCGCGGGCCGGCCGGGCACGGCAAGTGGTTCGCCGCCCGCGAGGCCGGCAACTACGGGTGGCCGTACTGCGCCACCGCACAACTGCCGTACGTGGACTACGACTTCGCCACCGGCCAGTCGGGTGAGCCGTTCAACTGCGCCGCGCCGGTCAACGAGTCACCGCACAACACGGGACTGCGCGAGTTGCCCCCGGTGCAGCAGCCACAGATGTGGTACACCTACGGCACCTCGGCGCAGTTCCCCGAGCTGGGCACCGGCGGCATCGGCCCGATGGCCGGGCCGGCGTACCAGTTCGCCCGCCCGACGACGCACGGACGCGCGCCGGTGGCGTGGCCGGCGTACTACGACGGCATGCCGCTGTTCCACGAATGGACCCGGGACTACGTGAAGGGCTTCCGGCTGGACTCCGGCGGCGACCTGACCGGGATCGAGTCGGTGCTCCCGTCGATCACCTTCGACAATCCGATGGACCTGGAGTTCGGCCCGGACGGCGCGCTCTACGTGCTCGAGTACGGCGACGGCTATTTCCGTGAGAACCCGGACGCGCAGCTGGCCCGGATCGACTACACCGGCTGGACGGGCAACCACACCCCGGTGCCGCAGGTCTCGGCCACGCCCACCAACGGGCTCACGCCGCTGACCGTCACGTTCTCCAGCGAGGGCACCACCGACTACGACGGCGACCGGCTGCGGTACGCGTGGGACTTCGACAACGACGGCAAGGTCGACTCGCGGGCGGCGAACCCGACCTTCACGTACCAGGAGAACGGCCTCTACGACGCCACCCTCAACGTGACCGACCCGGGCGGGCTCTCCGCATCCGCGTCGGTCCGGGTCGTCGTCGGCAACGCCGCGCCCGTCGTCGAGCTGGTCAAGCCGGTCGAAGGCCAGCCCTTCCAGTTCGGCGACACGGTGGAGTTCGAGGTACGGGTGACCGACGACCAGCCGGTGGACTGCGCCCGGGTCAGCGTCACGTACATCCTCGGCCACGACCAGCACGGCCACCCGCAGACCACCGCCAACGGCTGCATCGGCTCGATCCAGACGACGGTGCCGACCGGCCACGACCCGGAGACCGACCACCTGACCGCCGTGTTCGTCGCGTCCTACACCGACCCCGGCGGCGACGGCCTGCCGTCGCTGACCGGCACCGACCAGGTCGTCCTGGTCCCCACCGCCTAACTTTCCGACAAGGAGACAAGCATGTGTTACGGATACGACGGGACAGCCGCGCTGCGGCACTCCGTTGACCGGCGCAGCCTGCTGCGGGGGTCACTGGCCGCCCTGGCCGGCCTCGGGCTGGTGTCCTCCGGCATCGGCGCGACGGCCGCGTCGGCCACCGCCCACGACACCGGACGGCACCACGTGCCCCCGGGCCTGATCAGCATCCAGCTGTGGACGGTGCGCGACGCGTTGTGGGGCTCGCCCGGCTACGACGCCACCCTCACCCACCTCGCCCGGATCGGTTACCCGCGCGTGGAGCTGGCGCTCGGGTACTTCGGCCGCACGGCTGCCCAGCTGCGCCAGTTCCTCGACGGCATCGGCATCGAGGCCAGCTCGAGCCACGACGGGATCAGCGCCGATGCCGCCGGGCTGGAGGCGAAAATCCAGAACGCGCTCACCCTGGGCCAGCAGTTCATGGTGGTGCCGTACCTGAACTCCGAGCGGGAGGACGACTGGAAGCGCTGGGCGGAGCAGATGAACGCCGAGGCCGCCGCGGCGCGGGCGGCCGGCCTGCGCTACGGGTACCACAACCACGCGCACGAGTTCACCATCGACCTCGGTGGTGGCAAGCGGCCGTGGGACGTGCTGACCGCGGAGCTCGACCCCGGGCTTGTGCACCTGGAGGTGGACCTCTATTGGGCGGTCACCGGGGGCATCAACTCCGGTGACGGCGTCGCGGACCCGGAAGGTTTCGCGCTGGACGTGATCCGTTCCGCGCCGCAGCGGGTGCTGCAGTTCCACGTCAAGGACCGGGACGCGGCCACCGGCGACATGGCGGACCTGGGCACCGGGATGATCGACTTCGCCCGGATCTTCCGGGAGCACTCGGTGCTGGAGTACATCGTCGAGAACGACACCCCGGACGTGACGCCGCAGCAGACGGCCGAAATCGGCTACCGCTACCTGCGCAAGCTGCGGTTCTGATCGACCGCGCAGAGCGGCACTGACGGACACCAGGGCCGGCGGGCGGTTCGCGGCGACACACTCCCCGCCGACCAGCAGAAACAGCCGGCCCTGGTGTCCCGGCCGCCGACGGGGGCGCCCGTCACCAGGCTGTTGGGCGGTGCGAATGCGCCGCGCCCGGCACAATGGCAGTTGGCCCTGGGACGGGAAAGGATGGGCGATGAGGCTCGGTCTGCATTACTGGAACTTCTCCACGCCCGCCGACCCCTCGCAGATGGCCGGGACCCTGGCGGAGACCGCCCGGGTCGCGGAGCAGGCCGGGATGTCCGCGTTCACGGTCATGGACCATTACTTCCAGATGGAGTTCAGCACCTCGGCCGAGGAGCCGATGCTGGAGGCGTACACGACCCTGGGCTACGTGGCGGCCAGGACCGAAAAGATGACGCTCGGCGTCCTCGTCACCGGGGTGATGTACCGCTATCCGGGCCTGCTCGCCAAGATCGTCACCACGCTCGACGTGCTCTCCGGCGGGCGGGCGCGGCTCGGCATCGGCGCGTCGTGGTACGACCGCGAGCAGCGCGGCCTCGGCGTACCGGACGTCCCGGTCAAGGAACGCTTCGAACGGCTCGAGGAAGCGTTGCAGATCTGCCGGCAGATGTGGAGCGACGACAACGGCCGCTTCGACGGCCGGCACTACCAGCTGGCCGAGACGTTGAACGTGCCGGCGCCGATCAGCCGACCGCACCCCCCGATCATGATCGGCGGCGGCGGCGAGAAGAAGACCCTGCGGCTCGTGGCCCGCTACGCCGACGCCTGCAACCTGTTCGGCACCACCCCGGCGGAGGTCGCGCACAAGCTCGACGTCCTGCGGGAACACTGCGCCGCCGAGGGCCGGGACTACGACAGCGTCGCAAAGACCGTGCTGGTGATGCGGCCGCCCCTGCCCGACGTCGACGCGTTCGTGGCCGAGGTGGCCGAGTACGCGGCGCTCGGCGTGACCGAGGTGCAGACGATGCCCGACCGCCACCCGGTGCAGTTCGCGCAGGAACTGGCCGACCAGCGGGTGGTGGCGCGGTTGGCCGAACTCGCCTGATCCCGACACTCGGCCGAAACCCGGCGACCGGCCGAGCATCCAGTGGGGTCCCGCGGGCACCCGCGCGGCGAGGAGCCCCGGTGGCGGCTCACGCAGCCCGAGTCGCCACCCCGGCGGCCGGGGCCGCCGGGCGGGGGCGACAGCAGTTCAGTCCTGCTTGTCGAGGAAGGCGAGCGTGACCGCGGCGAACAGCGGGGAGACCCCGATGTCGTAGTGCGTCAGCCCGGGCAGGATGGCCAACGCGTGGCCGCCCTTCGGCCGGCTCTCGCCCATCCAGCCACCGTCGCGCAGCCCGCCGTCGAGCAGCTTGAACACCTCGACGTAGTGACTCGGCGGCGCCATGTCCGCGTCGGCGGCCACGATCAGCGTCGGCACCTGCAGCCCGCGGACCTCCTCGGTATAGTCGAAATCCTTCGCCATTGCCGCACCGATCTTGTCCAGCAGCCGCGGGAAGTCCTCGGGACGCGGGGCCACCCGCTGGTAGAGCTCGTACATCGGGGTTTCCTTCAGGAACTCGACGGCCGCCGCGCCGACCTGGGCCTGCTGCTGCAGCATCTCGGGGTAGATGGCGTCGCGGCGGATGTTCGCCGAGGCTGCGACCAGCCGGCCCACCAGGTGCGGGTGCCGGATCGCGGTCTGCAGCGCGACCCCGCCGCCGAGGGAGTAGCCGACGACGTCCGGCTTGCGCAGCCCGAGGTGATCGATGAGCGCGGCGATGTCGTCGGCCATCAGCGTGACGTCGAGCGGCCGGTCGACGTCGGCGGTGCGGCCGTGTCCCTGCAGGTCGACCAGGATGACCTGGTGGTGGTCGGCCAGCGCGGGCAGGATCGGCGCGAACATCTCGCCCGCGCACAGACCGCCGTGCAGCAGGATCAGTGGGCGTCCCGCACCGTGCGTCTCGTAGTAGAGGCTGATGCCGTTGACGTCGGCGTACCGCCCGGTGCCGGCGTTGTGTTGAGTCGCGGTCATGCTGTGCTCCTCGGGTCGTGTCGTCGAACTGACGCCGGTTCTGACCAGCCGGACCCGGGGGACTCATCGCTGCCGGCGCGGCGAATTTCGCCGGACGCTCCTGGCGGCGGACGCTCGACTACCGTGGTCGGGGTGAGTGAGGTGGCGACCGGCGCGTCGGTCGAGTCACAGCTGGAGGCGTACCGGTCGGAACTGACCGGCTACTGCTACCGCATGCTGGGGTCCGTCTTCGAGGCCGAGGACGCCGTGCAGGACACCTTCGTGCGGGCCTGGCGCGGGTTCGACCGGTTCGAGGGGCGGGCCGCGCTGCGGACCTGGCTGTACCGGATCGCGACCAATGTGTGCCTGACCATGCTCACCGGCGCCCAACGGCGGATCGTGCCGATGGACCTCGGCCCGGCCGGCTCCGGTCGCGCCACCGACCCGGGTGAGCCGCGCCCCGACGAGGTCTGGGTGGGCCCGGCGCCCGACGGCCGGGTCCTGCCGGAGCACAGCGACCCGGCCGACGTGGTCACCGCCCGCGAATCGGTCCGGCTGGCGTTCGTCGCGGCGCTGCAGCACCTGCCGCCACGGCAGCGGGCCGTGCTGATCCTGCGCGAGGTGCTGGCCTGGTCGGCCCAGGAGGTGGCCGAACTGCTCGACACCTCGACGGCGAGCGTCAACAGCGCCCTGCAGCGGGCCCGTGCCACGCTCGCAGTCGCCGACACCACCGCCGACGTGTACCAGCCGATGGACGACGAACAGAAGGCGCTGCTCGCGCGCTACGTGCGGGCGTTCGAGGCGTACGACCTCGAGGCGCTCACGACGCTGCTGCACGAGGACGTCACCCTGTCGATGCCTCCGGTGCCGCTGTGGTTGCGTGGCCACGGCGACATCCGGGCCTGGATGGCCGGTACCGGCAGCGGGTGCCGCGGATCCCGCCTGGTGCCGGTGGTGGCCAACGGCATGCCGGCGTTCGGGCAGTACCGGCCCGGCCGCACCGGCTCGGGCCACGACCCGTGGGCTCTGATCGTGCTGGAGCTGTCAGCCGGGCGGATCTGCGGGATCACCAGCTTCCTCGACACCGCCCGGCTCTTCCCGATTTTCGGGCTGCCCGCCCGACTCGGGTAGCACGCCGGTCAGGCCGAGCAGGCCGACCAGTCGCAGCAGACCCGGGCCGCTGCCCCGCACGACCAGCTGCCAGCCGTGCCGCCGCGCGGTCAACCGCAGCCGGGCCAGCGCCTCGACCGTCACCACGTCGGGCGAGGCCACGCCGGCCACGTCGCAGTCGACGATGCCGGGGCCACGGCCACGCAGCAGTTCGGCGAGCTCGGCGCAGAGGGCGGGGATGTCCGCGCGGGTGACCGCGGCGCCGACTGCGAAGGAGATCCCGGGGGTCGCCACCTGGATCGGACCGGCGGCCGGCGCGGAACTCATCGCCCGCGCCGACGTACCGCCTCAAGCAGCTCTTTCAACCAGAGGGTTGACGGACGGGCGAGCGGCGACCTACGGTACTTTCAACCATCAGGTTGAAGGCAGGGGGATCGATGACCGCGGACACGCTGTCCCGGGTCTTCGCCGCCCTCGCGGATCCGACCCGGCGCGACATGGTCGCCCGGCTCTCCGAGGGCGACGCGACCGTGAGCCAGCTGGCCGAGCCGTACCGGATCACGCTGCAGGCCGTCTACAAGCACCTGCGGGTGCTCGAGGACGCCGGGCTCGTCAGCCGACCGCGCGGGCCGCAGCCCCGGCCGGTGCGCCTGGAGGTCCAGGCCCTGGACCTGGTGGACACCTGGATCGAGCGCCACCGGGACCGCGTCGAGCAGCGCTACCGGCGCCTTGACGCCGTCCTGGCCGAGATGAAGGGGAACAAGCATGGACAAAATCACGGAGACAGTCATCGAGGCCGATCCGAGGCTGCCGGCCATCCGGATGACTCGTGACTTCGCGGCAACGCCCGAGCAACTGTTCCGCGCCCACACCGATCCCGCACTGTTCGCCCGGTGGGTCGGACCCGACGCCGGGGCCACCCGGGTCGAGCGCTGGGACGCGTCCACCGGCGGCAGCTGGCGGTACGTCTCGGTCCACGACGGCACGGAGTACGGGTTCCACGGCTCCTTCCACGAGGTGCGGCCGGACCGTATCGTGCAGACCTTCACGTTCGAGGGCGATCCCGACGGGGTCGCGCTGGAGACGTTGTGGTTCGAGGACCTGGGCGACGGCCGTACGCGGCTGCGGACACAGTCCCTGGTCGACAGCTTCGAGGGCCGCGACGCGTGGCTGCGCAGCGGCATGGAGGTCGGTGTCGACGAGGGTTACGCGAAGCTGGACAGGATGCTGGCCGATGGCACTGTCTGACCGCCCGGCCGAGCGGCACCGCGAGGTTGCCGGGCTGTTCACCGACCGGGTCCGCGGCACCCGATCGTGGAACGCGCCGTCCCCCGTCGCCGGCTGGGCCGCCCGGGACGTCGTGCGTCACCTGACCGAGTGGTTCCCCGGGTTTCTCGCCTCCGGCGCCGGCATCGAACTGCCCCACGGGCCGTCGGTCGACGAAGACCCGGCCGCCGCGTGGCAGGTGCACTGCGACGGGGTGCAGGCGGTGCTGGACGATCCGGAGGCGGCGCACCGGGAATTCACCAACCCGCACATCGGCCGCCTGCCGCTGACGGCCGCGATCGACCAGTTCTACACCAGCGACGTGTTCATGCACACCTGGGATCTCTCCCGGGCCACCGACCAGGACGACCGGCTGGATCCCGACTTCTGCACTCAACTCCTCGGTGGGATGGAGCAGATGGAGGAGGTCATCCGCTCCTCCGGCCAGTTCGGCGCCCGGGTCGAGGTGCCCGACGGTGCGGACACCCAGACCAGACTGCTGGGTTTCATCGGCCGGGACCCGTTCTGGTCGCAGCGGTGAGCGGCATCCCGCCCGACCTGGCTCCACGCTGATCGGCCTCACCCGGGTTCGAGCCGGTGCCGCCGGCGAGGAGCTGGTCGCCCAGGGCGGTGCGGGAGAACAGGACATGGCGACCCTCCCGCCGGGAGGCCAGGATCCCGGCGGCCCGCAGCGCGTGCAGGTGGACGTTCAGTGTCGGTGCCGAAAGGCCGAGCAGCGCGGCGATCTGGGTGGTCGACATGGGCAGGTCCAGCTGCGCCAGCAGCGCCGCCCTGGTGCGTCCGAGGACGTCGGCCAGTGCCGGGCGGGGCAATGCCGGGTGCTCCCACAGCCGCCCGAGCCCGCGCGGCGAGTACGAGACGGTCGGCACGTGCGGGTGGGCGGTGAGCACGACGACGTCCGGCCAGGCGAACGCGCAGGGTACGAGCAGCAGGCCCCGACCGCCGAGGTCGGCGTGGCCCTCGTGGTACTTCACCACCCGGAGGGTGTCGCGGTCGAAGCTGACCGACGGGTGCAGCGTACGCAGCAACTGGTTCGCTCCCCCGTCGGCGAGCGCTTCGAGGCGGTACGCGAGGTCGGCGCGCAGCAGGGCGGAGACGCGCGGCCAGAACGGGGCCACCACCGCGCGCCAGTAGGCGTCGAGTTCGCGCACGATCGTGCCGAGGGCCGTCGCGGGCTCGTCGGCGAGCCGGTGCAGCAGCCGGGAGCGCTCGGTGCGGCCGGGCCCCTGCTGCGCGAGGCGATGACCGGCCAGATGCCGCAGTTGTCGGGCGACCTCGCCCGGATCGGCGGCGGCCACCTGCGCGAGGGCGGTGGCGATCGCCACGGACCGGCGCTGCGGCGACGGCACCAGGAAGTCGGGAAGGTAGCCGGCCGGGCGGACCAGCGCCGTCAGCAGCTCCATGTCCACGCCGGTCAGGCTGCCCGCGACCTGGCGGCGCCACGGCGCGTGCAGCTGGGCACCCGGGTGCGGCCCGGTCAGCGTTCGCAGGCTCAGCACCGTCTCCCACAACGGCGACGACGCGAACCGGATCCGGCTGAGGTCCTCGGCCGCGAAGTGCAGGTGGATCACCCTCGCAGATTAGGCCAGGAACGAATGGTGGCGTCCCACGCCGGGGCGCTGCGACGGTGGTCGGGCGCTCGTCCGACGTTCCGCCGGGCCCGGCCGCGCCGTCCTGGAAGGAGCTATTCGATGCCCGTCACGCCGTCCATTCCCGGCCCCCCGAACGCCGCGCAGCAACAGCTGCACGAGGCGTACGCCCGCCTGCACCGGTACGGGCCGGAGTTCGGCGGGGACGAGGAAGGCAACCACGGCCTGACGAACCACGGGCCGATGGCGGTCGAGGTGCTCCTGCGCCGGGGTCTCGACGTCGACGTGGACTGCTGGCTCGACCGCTACGTCCGCCGCCTCGCCGAACTCCCCCGCGGCACCCGACCGATCACCGAGGGCACCTGGGGCCACGCGCTCGGCGACCACCACCGGCTGCCCGACTGGACGCTGTGGTTCGCCGACCAGCTCCGCGACCGCCCGTGGGCGGAGCTTCTCGCCGAGTGGTGGCCCCGGTTGCTGCCGGGCATCGTGGCCGGCTCCACCCACGGCGTCATCCGCGTCGGCCATGCCGTCCGGGCTCTGCGCGCCACCGGCCCCAGCGGGACGGCCGGTCCGGCTCTGCGGGAACTGGCCCACGGCCTGGCCTTCTGGGCCGCCCGGTACCGGCCGCTGCCCGGACAGCGCCGGCCCGCCGGACACCTGTCCGCGGCCGACGCGCTGGACGCCGTACCACGCCTGGCGACGCAGGACGGATTCATCGCCCACCGGGTCGGCCGGCTGGCGACCACACCGGGCTGGCCGCACAGCCTCCGCGCCATCCGCCCCGCGCGCACCGTCGACGTACCCGCACGCCTCGCCGAACTCGTCGATGCCGCGACCCGTAGCTACCTGGTCCGGGGACACGGCTCCCCGGTGCTGCTGGTCCACACCGCAACCGCCCCGAACGCCGTGCTGCACACCCTCCCGGTGCTCCCCGAGCCGCTCTGGGTGCCCAGCTTCGACGCCGCATGGGCCGCCGCCGCCGCGATCACCGCCACATACGCCCCCACCCGGCGGGCACCCCGCCCCGACGTCACGCCCGCCCCAGCCGGCGACGACCCGGTGACCGAGGTTCTGCACCGCGCCGCCGACCACGGCGACGAACACGTCATCAAGTTCACCGACACCGCCGTCGAGGCGTACGAACGCGCCCACGACCCCGACCTGCTCGCCGCGGCCCTGCGCGCCGGCGAACTCATCACCGGTTGAGCCGCGACGCCGCGATCCGCGGGTCTCCCGCGAGCGCCGCCGGCCGGCGGGAGGGCCGGGGCTACGTCACGGCGCGAGCGGCTTCTCGAACCAGTGGTGCGCGTAACGCTCGGTGTTGTACGGCTCGATCTCCCGGTAGCCGGCGGCGCGGTACATGGCGATCGCCTCGGTGAGGTTGCGGTTGGTGTCCAGCCGGACCGCCGCCCAGCCGTGCTCGGCGGCGTACCGCTCCAGGTGGTCCAGCAGCCGTCGCCCGATGCCGAGCCCGCGCACGCTGTCGGCCACCCAGACCCGCTTGATCTCCGCGGGCGCGCCGGGGTGCAGTTTGAGCGCGCCGCAGCCCACGGGTTCGCCGTTGAGGGCGGCGAGCAGGAACAGGCCGGCGGGCGGGAGAAGTTCCTCGTCGCGGACCGGGTTGCTCAGCGCCGGGTCGAACCCCTCGTCGAACCGCTGCCCGACCTCGCGGGCGTAGGCGCGCACGCAGGCGCGGGCGCGGGGATCAGCCGGCGGGCAGGGCTCGATGACCACCATCGAGCTGACCAGCAGCCGCTCCACCTCGGCCATCGCCGCGACGAGACGCGCGCGGCGCTGCTCGCTGAGCGGTTCGAGGATGGACCGGGCGTACTCGTCGGAACGCCGGTCCAACTCGGCCCACTCCGCCCGGCCGGCTTCGGTGAGCGCGGCGGTGCGTACCCGTCCGTCGCCAGCCCGATCGGCCGGGCCGACCGTGACGAGCCCGTCGGCTTCCAGGGTGCGCAGGAGCCGGCTGAGGTAGCCGGAGTCCAGGCCGAGGCGGGCCCGCAGCGCGGCGACCTCGGCGCCGTCGGGACCGATCTCCCACAGCAGCCGCGCCTGCGCGAGGGGCCGGTCGCGGGACATGTACTGGTCGTCGAGCGCGCCCACCCGCTGGGTGACGGTCCGGTTGAACCGCCGTACGGTGGCGACGAGGTCCGAGCTCATAAGCCTGACTTTAGTCAGGCTTATGAGCCTGCGCCAGGTGAAGGGCCGGCCCTCGCTACCGTCGAGGCCGGCATGGAAGCCGTCCTTCACCTTCTCCAGCCCTCCACCCATCGGCCGATAATCGCCGAACAGCGCGGCGCGACCCTGACCTTGCGTGCCATCCACGGCCGGCGAAGGAGAACGCCCGGCGCGACGCACTCTCGTCGGCACAACCGCGCCGGTCGCTACCGTTCCTCCGTCACACGCTGTGGCGCCCGGTCGGCGGCAGATCCGGATGCCGCCAAATCCCGGCCCAGCTTCCCCGCGCCGCCGTTGGAGCGGACATCTCGTGCCTATGCCTCGTGACCCGCGTTGCGGTGTCGCCGCCACAGGCGCACGACCCATTCGTTGGCGCCGGCCGGCGGCTCGGTGCCGATGCGGGATGTTGGCGCGGTCTCGACCAGATGTAGCAGCTTCCACGCCAAGCCGTAGCAGTTGTCGACCCCGAAGCAGGCAACCAGCAGCCGTGCCTCATCGTCGGTGACCGGTCCGGCAATCTGGTGCAGGCGTCGCTCCCGTTCTTCGATATCGTCCTGCTCGGCCGTCTCCTCGGCCGGCAGTGGGCCCAAGTCCGCGAAGGCACGTACCTCCGCCCGGACAGTGGTCACCGGTCGCGGCCGTCCAACCGTCGTCCAGTCGGTGGCTGCGGGTGGGACGAGTTCACCGGCTTCGTAGCGGTCGAGCCGGTGAAGGATCTCGGGCAGGTCCGAGGCAGGGAAGCAGACCTGTAGCAGCCGCAGCGCGAAGCTCGACGGTAGGGTCTCGTCGAACATCGCCAGATCCATCGGTTTGACCTTGACGTCCCAGGCGTGTGGGGCAGCCCAGTGCGTCGTCCTCACGTAGAACGCGTCACGCGGGCCGGCCTGCGCGATGGCAGTGAGGAACCGGAGACCGTCTTGGATGGGGAAATCAATGAAGGCCCATCCTTTGCGGGACTGTACGTACGCGGCCATGTGGGGCAACAGGTCCACCCAGTCTGCGTTGCTCTCACCGGCGTCCTGGCAACTGGTGAACGTATCGAACCCGTTGCGCCAGAGCGCCTCGACCAGCGGCGCCAGCATCTCGTCGATATCGGCGCTCCGGTCACCAACCCGGACGGTACGAACCGGGTGGACATTGGTCGGGCCTGTCATTCGAAGCAGGTTACTTGACCATCTACTGCCTGAAGCGCCACAGCCACGTCTGCTTATCGGCACGACCGCCAACCGTGCACTGCTGCTACCCCTTCACGTACCGTGCTGCCCGGTCGGCGCCAGATCAGGGCGTCGCGGTGAGAGGTTTGGCCGATCGTGCAGGACTTACGTAGAGCCGCCGCAAACGCGCTTGGGCGTTCCTGGCTGTCGAACGGGCGGTACGCTCGCCGCTGTGACTGACGCGCCAACAACCGGCAGTGGTGACGAGGCTCCCAGCACAAGGCTGGTGGAACGGGTGCTGGCCGAGGCTGCTGAAGTGCTGATCATCGAGGCGTCCGTTGACGAACTCGAGAGGCCCGACGCGGCTCGGATCGTGGTGTCGGGCAAGGAGATTGCTGAGCTGACTCCCCTGCTGGCTATCGATGACGGCGGCACCGGAGACCACTGTCGGTGCATGGGATGGCCGACAATCCTCGTGTCAGACGCTGTCGGCCGAGAGATCGCCCGGTTCACGCTGCACCACCAGACTGGTATCAGAGGCCTCGGAAGTTGCGACGCGCAGCTCCGTGATGGCCCTGGCCTCACCGACTGGCTGGCTGACCGAGGCCTGACCGGATCGCGCGAGGTCCAGCAGATGCTGGCCCGTCAAGCGGCTGAGGTAGAGGCGCGTCGCGTCCAGTGGGTAAAGGCCGCGCCGCCGGCCCTCGCCGAGGCCGCCGAGGCGGCGTCGCGCCGAAAAGACGGCGCGGAGGAAAGGCTTGCCGACCTCGTAGCCCGGCGATACCCCGACCCCATCGAGCGCATCCGTACGCTGGTGGCGTGGGCTGGCTTCCCGCCTCGTCACACGACCACGATGGGTGGCACGCCGTGGTACGAGCTGGCGCCCGAGCGCATGCTGGTGGCCGAGCCAACCGAGTCGATCTTCAACGCGTTGACGTCGGCATCGTTGACTCCGAGCCAGCTCGACGGTGCTGCAGAGCTGTTCACGTCCCTTGAGTGGACTGGTTCACAGCGCGCCGACATTCCCGAATCGCTGAGGTCTGTGCTGATCGCGCACGTGACGGCGACCGGGACCAATCCAATGAAGTTCCGGATGCGCCATGGATACGGCGCGGAGCGAACGGACTGACTCCGGTCGGCGCGCCGCGGGGGCTATGCCCTGACCGACGAGTGCGCCAACGCACACTCAATTCGGCATGAGCGAACACTCAGCTCAGCCCTGGCCGGCGGGGGCCTGCCAGACCGGTTGCAGCACGTGCCAGTCGTGTGGATGCCGGCGGACGGCGCCCGTGAAGACGTCGGCCAGCTCCTGCGTCATCGCCGCCACCCGGGCCCGGGTGGCGCCGTCACGGCCCGGGACGATCTCCGGGTGGATCCGAATCCGCAGCCGCGGACCGTCGTACCAGAGCGATACGGGCAGCAGCGCGGCCCCGGTGCGCAGCGCCAGCTGCGCGGGCCCGGCCGGGAACGTCGTCGGCGCGCCGCAGAACCGCACGCCGATGCCAGCCGCGGACGTGTCCCGGTCAGCGACCAGGCACACCACCTCGCCGGCACGCAGCCGCCGGGTGAGCGTGGTGACCGCCCGCCGGGTCTCGTCGGCGGGGAGCACCTCGATGCCGAGCGCCGCACGGTGGCTCACGAACCGCTGGTAGAGCCGCTCCGGGCGCAGGCGTTGCGCGACCGTGGTGAACCGGTGCCCGCTCAGCACCAGCGCGGCTCCGGCCAGGTCCCAGTTGCCGCTGTGCGGCAGCGCCAGCACCACTCCGCGGCCAGCGTCACGGGCGGCAGCCACCCGGTCCAGCGACTCGAAGACCACGGCGTCGCGGATCCGGTCCCGGCTCCATCCGGCGAGCCCGAAGAACTCCCGCCAATAACGCAGATAGGAGTGCACACCCCGAGCGGCCGCGGCGGTCACGGCGGGACTGTCCGCGGCATGGCCGAGCACCTGGGCCAGGTTGACCCGCAGCTGGTGCACCCCGCCCGCGCCGGACCAGCGCATCCCGGCGGCGACGGAGTCGAAGACGAGCGCGGCGACCGGGCCCGGCAACTGCGGCGTGACCCGCCAGGCAAGTCCGTAGAGCCGGCTGGCCAGGTCCTCTCCCACCCCGGGATGGTAACGGTCGCCGGCCGGGTCCGGTGGTTGCGGGCGCATCGATAGCGGGTTCCCTGTTTCTGTTTGCCGTAGACGCGTCGCAGCATCGAGTCGATGTCTACGAAGGTCAGCACGTCTGCGCCGGCCAAAATCGGTGTCCGCGTGGCCAGGCCGATCAGCGTGTCGCGGGCGGCGGCCCGCAACTGCCGCACGTGCCCGTGGGTGAAGGTTCGCAGGAACGAGCCGAGCGTCGACGGTGCGTAAACGCTGCTGAACAGAGATTTCATGCCACCGTGCCGGGCGATGCCGAGGTCGTCGATGCTGTCCGCGCCGGCGAGCATCCCAGCGACGATCGTGGCAACCTTCGCGGCCGGGTTGGCGCCCTTGTCGCTCGGCAGGCTGACCCGGTCGGCGACCGCGTCGTGCAGACCGGCTTGCTGGGCCAGCCGCATCACCGGCACCAGGCCCGCGGACGACACCAGATTCGGATCACCGAACGTCACGGCCGTGACCGGCGTGGCATAGCGCAATCTCACCTGTCAGGTGCCCTGTCGAGCCGAGTGATAGAAGCGTCGCAACTCCTATCCTTCCAGTTCAGGGGGCATTTTATATTTCCAGGGTCGCCCCACCGATCCGACCTTCATCGGTGGATCGAGGCTCAGCGGCAGAAGCGTGCGTCCTTCCCAGCCCGGTCGTGCACCGGCCGCTGGTGCTGCCTCGCAACGTGGTCGACCTGTCCGAGTTGCCGCCACGCCGGCGGTAACGGCGATCCGGCGCCTTCAGGGGACCGTGTGTGCCAGCAGGTCAGCCCTACCCACTCGACTAGCCTGTCCAGATGATCCATCCGATCGGGCTTGTCATCTTCGACTGCGACGGGGTGCTGGTCGACAGCGAGCGCATCGCGGTCCGCGTCAACATTGCACTGGGTGCGGAACTGGGCTGGCCACTGACCGAGGCAGAGGTCATCGAGCGCTTCATCGGCCGGTCCAGCACGTCCGTCGGTGAACAGATCGCGGCCCGCCTCGGACACGGCGTGGATGCCACATGGGCGGACCGGTTCGACCTAGCCCACCGCCAAGCGGTGGACGTCGGACTGACCGCCGTCGACGGAATCAACGACGCGCTCGATGAAATCACCCAGCCGACGTGCGTGGCTTCCAGCGGTACTCACGAGAAGATGCGCCACACCCTGGGCCGCACCGGCCTGTATCCCCGCTTGGAGGGCCGCACCTTTCACCGAGGTCGCCCACGGCAAGCCCGCCCCCGACCTGTTCCTGCACGCGGCGGCGGCGATGGGTGTCCCGCCCGTGGCGTGCGTGGTGGTCGAGGACAGCCACTACGGAGTCCAAGCGGCCCGCGCCGCCGGGATGCGCTGCTTCGGCTATGCGGGCGGATTGACCCCCGCGCATCGGCTGGCAGGCCCCGACACGGTGGTCTTCGACGACATGCGCAAACTCCCGGCTCTGCTGAATGCAGCCTGACCACGCGCGATGGCCACAGCATCAACCGCAGCACGGACGGCGGAGCCTTGGCACTCATGAACGATGACACGACCGTCGAATAACCACGTCGATTGGCCATATCGCCGGCCCCTGGCCCGAGCCGACGAGCCTTCGCGGGCCGGGTGTGACCGCGTCGGTGGCCGCCGACCTGGTTGAGGCATTCCGGAGCGGGAACCTGCGCAAGATCACGCGCACGCTCATCGGCCAGAAGCGGATGTTGCCGCATCCGCGTCCTAGACCACCGGGGTTCACAGTCGGTAGCCGGCGAGCCAGGGGATCGCGCAGCCCATCAAGCGGAGTCAACGTGTAACGTCAACCGAACCGGAGCGGGCTCAGGATTTCTGCAGCGGCTGGAACGCGGCCCGCATTTCGGTCGCGAACAGGTCGGGCTCTTCCCAGGCGGCGAAGTGGCCACCCTTGTCGACCTCGTTGAAGTACGCGAGGCCGGGGTAGACGGTCTCGGCCCAGCTGCGCGGGGCAGCGAAGATCTCGCCGGGGAACGTGGTGAAGCCGACCGGAACCGTGACCGGCGGAGGAGCCTGGCCGGCGGCAGCGGCTGCGGCCAGGAACCGTCCAGACTCCCAGTACCAGCGGGCGGCCGAGGTGCCGGTGCCCGTCAGCCAGTACAGCGTGATGTTGTCGACGATGGTGTCCCGGGTGAGGCCGCCCACGGGCTTGCCGTCGACGAACGCGCGGGAGATCTTGTAGTAGCTGTCCGTGTCGTGGTCGAGCATCCAGGCCGCCAGTCCGACGGGTGAATCCAGCAGGGAGTAGCCGATCGTCTGCGGCCGGGTGGACTGCTCCAGGAAGTAGCCGTAGCCGTCCGTCATGAACGTGTTGAGCGCGTCGAGCGCCGCGCGTTCCTGCCCGGACTTCGCCGGCAGTTGGTCCTTGAGACCGAGCGCCCCGGCGAGCAGGTTGACGTGGATGCCGAGCAACCCCTCGGGTCCTTGGCGGCCCATCGCGTCCGTGACGGAGGCGCCCACGTCGCCCCCCTGGGCGACGTAGCGCGTGTAGCCGAGGCGGCCCATCAGCTCCGCCCACGCGCGTGCGATGCGGCCGTTCTCCCAGCCGAGCTCGGTCGGCTCGCCCGAGAAGCCGTAGCCAGGCAAGGACGGCAGCACCAGGTGGAAGGCGTCCTCGGCCCGTCCGCCGTGTGCGGTCGGGTCGGTGAGCGGGCCGATGACCCCGAGCAGCTCGACGACCGAGCCCGGCCAGCCGTGCGTCATGATCAGCGGCAGGGCGTTCTCGTGCTGCGACCGCACGTGGATGAAATGGATCTCGACGCCGTCAATGTAGGTCGTGTACTGCGGCAGGGCATTCAGCTTCGCCTCGCACGCGCGCCAGTCGTAATCGGTCGTCCAGTAGCGGGCCAGCTCCTGGACCGTCGCCAGCTGCACGCCCTGGGCGCGATCGGCGACCAGCTCTCGCGTGGGCCAGCGCGTGGCCGTGATCCGGCGACGCAGGTCGGCAATCGCTTCTTCCGGCGCATCGAGCCGGAAGGGACGGATTTCCTCGTCGTTGGACATGTCCTCCACCTGCCGCTTCGGATCGACCGGCGCCGGGGCACCGGCAGGGCTGTCACCCGCCCAGTCTCGCAGCGGCCCGGCGACCGGCGGACTGAAACGCGACTTCGCACCTGGGTCCGGCCTTACAGCTAGGGGTCAGCCTGGGCCGTCGCCGGGCCGTCTGGGCCGTCGCCGGGCCGTCAAACGACGACCAGAGACGTCCGACAACACCCACCAGCGCGCAGAGAAGCGGCAGGTCATCCACCATATGACGGTGCCCGACTGGCATACGAGTCGAGCTGTACGCCGGATTCTGAATGCAGCACGGGGTTGAGCTGCGGGCGACATGGACACCGACCAGGCTGCGATCCCGCTCGCGGATGTGGCCGGGCTTGGTTGCCGAGAGCTGGCGGTCGCCGAAGAACGGCAGGAGGTGCGTTGTCCAGCCAACCCGCGTCGGGGTCGATGTCGTCGACGGCTAGGCCGAAGATTTTACCCCTGTCTCATGCCGCAGCCGGCTCCGAGATCGCCAACAGGCCGGTAGCGCTCCGGCAGGCCGGTCTGGCTCGGAGGGCGCCAACCGCGTGATCAAGACCGTGGCCGGCGACGCCTACGGGTTCCGTAACTCCGCCAACCAGCAACTACGCACCCGCTGCGCCACGTCGCGGCGCCATCGCGGCCACCTCAACCCCCGCTGACTTCACGTTGAGCCGCCAGCCACTCATCGAAGGTCGTGGGAGCTATCTCGGCGTCGGCAGCGGGCATCAGGGCGTCGCCTGCAGCGGTCTCGTCGAAGATGTCGCCATGCCAGGTCGGCACGATCCGCATGCTTCTGCCCTGGACAGCGAGCGTGCGGCGAGCCATGTCGATCAGGTCCTGCGGCTCGGGTCCGGCGATGTCGCGGTGGCGGCCCTGCGGGGCCCCCACGGCGCCCCGGGCAAGGATGTCGGCGACGCTATGGCTCCACGCCGACCTGCGCCCGGCCAACGTCCTCACCGCCGACGGCACCTCCCGCGGCGTGATCGACTTCGGCGACCTCTGCGCGGGCGAACCGGCATGTGACCTCGAGTTGAGCGGCCGAAACCCGGCTGCACGGTCACTGAAAAGAGCAGAGAGAACCGACAGCTACCGGGCGAGCACGTCGACGGCGAGTTCGCGCACCACCGACTCGTCCACGTCCACGCCGAGCCCCGGCCCGGTCGGCACCCGCGCGACGCCGTCCTTGACCTCGACGGTCGCCCCCGTGGCGTACGACGAGGTGAGGAACTGCCGCCCGTTCAGGTCGACGGGCGTGTCGATCCCGTACGCGGCGAACAGGTGCAGCGACGCCGCCAGGCCCAGGTCGGAGTCAGTCAGCCCGGAGCCCATCAGCCGCACGCCGGAGTCCTCGGCCAGGGCGCAGAGCCGCCGCGACAGCGTCAGCCCGCCGCTGCGCTGCACCTTGGCGATGGCCACGTCCACCGCGCCCAGCTTCACAAACGTCGCCAGGTCGCTCGGGTGGCGCAGGCTCTCGTCGAGCGCGACCGGAATCGGGGAGGTGTCCCGCAGCCGGCGCTGCCCGGCGACGTCGTTGGCGGGCAGCGGCTGCTCGAACGCGGTGACGTCGAGGTCGGCGAGCCGGCGGGCCATCCGCAGCGCCCCGTCGACGGTGTACGCCTGGTTGGCGTCCACCCACAGCGCGGCGTCCGGCGCGGCCTCGCGGACCGCCCGCACCACGGCGGCGTCCTCGGCCTCGCTGTGCAGGCCGACCTTCACCTTGAACGCCCGGTAGCCGAGATCCTGGCCCTCGGCCACCGCGTCGGCGACCTCCCCGGCGCTCTGCCCGGAGACGATCCAGCCGAGCTGGATGCTCTCCCGGCGCCGCTGGCCCCACAGCATTCCGACCGGTACGCCGAGCGCGCGGCCGAGCAGGTCGTGCAGGGCGACGTCAACGGCGCTCTTGGCCAGCGGCGATCCGATGGTGAAGCCGCGGTTGACGGCTCGGTCGAAGGCGCTGGTGACGCCGTCGAGGTCCCAGGCGGGGCGGCCGAGCACGGCCGGGGCGAGGTAGCGGTCGATGGTGGTGACGATGGATTCGGCGGTCTCGTAGGTCCAGGCCGGGATGGGGGTGGCCTCGCCCCAGCCGGTGATCCCGTCGGCGGTGACCTTGACCAGGACGCGGATGCTGGGGGTGCCGGCGACGGCGACCGAGCCGCCGGACACCCCGAACGAGCGGACGGTGGGCAGCGCGACGGCGTACGTGTCAACGGTGTCGACGGTCAGCCCGGCCAGCCCGGCGGCGGGCGGGGTCACGAGGTCACCTTGGCGGTGCTGGCCCGGATGACCACCTCGCCGCCGAGGCGCACGATGCGGCGGCGCCGGCCGGTGTTCTCGGTGAGCGCCATCTGCATCGCCTGCTCGCCGAGCCGTTGCAGCGGCAGCGCGACGGTGGTCAGCGGCGGGGTGAGGTCGCGGACGATGGGGATGTCGTCGAAGCCGGCGACGGAGACGTCGTCGGGCACGGACAGCCCGTGGTCGCGCAGCGCCGCGCAGGCGCCGATGGCCATCACGTCGGTCAGCGCGAACACGCAGGTGGCGGTCAGGCCGCGCTCGATCAGTTCCGTCATCGCGCCGTAGCCGCCGTCGCGAGTGAAAGGCGCCTCGACGACGTCGGTCGCGGCGAGGGGCACCCCGGCCTTGGCGAGTTCGTCGCGGAAGCCGCCGAGCCGGTCGGCGACGGTGGTCAGGGCGGGTGGGCCGGCGAGCACGGCGAAGCGGCGGTGGCCGAGGTCGAGCAGAGCGCGGGCCATGGCGGCGGCACCGGCCCGGTTCTCCGGCAGCACGCTGTCGACCTTGAGGCTGCGATGGCGGCTGACGACGGCGACGCGCCCGCCGCCTTCGAGGTAGGGCTTGAGTTCGGCCTCCATGGCCTTCTCCCAGCGGGGGTCCTCGAATCCGGAGCCGGTGAGCAGGATGGCGGGGGCGCGTTCGGCGCGCAGCATCGACACGTACGCGATCTCGCGTTCGGGGTCGCGGAAGGTGCTGGCGAGCATGACCAGCAGGCCGTTGTCGCCGGCGACGCGCATGACGCCGCCGGCGACGGCGGCGAAGTAGGGGTCGCTGACGTCGTGGCAGATGACGCCGACGGTGCGGTGGGAGGCGCCGGCCAGAGCGCGGGCGTGCGCGTTGGGGGCGTACGCGAGCTTCTCGGCGGCGGCCAGGACCCGGTCGCGCAGTTGCGGGGTGACCCGCATGCCGTTGAGTGCGCGGGAGGCCGTGGCGAGGGAGACGTCGGCCGCTTTGGCCACGTCTTCCAGCGTCACGTGGGTCCGTGGCTGCATGGACTTTCCTCCTGCGGAACTTCTTGACCGGATTATTTCGGCGTGGTTACCGTAGCACCCTGAAAGCGCTTACTGAAAGCGCATTCAGGGCCGCTTCCCCGCCCTCACCGGGGTCGTCCGGCCCTGCCGACGGCACGCGCCTACCCAGCGGCTGAGCACCCGGAATCGCCGGCCAGCCAGGGAGAACGGAGGGTCATGGCCGCGCAGAGCACCATCGAGCACCGGGAGTCGAGCGCTCCCGCCCGCACCGCCGCGCCGGCCGCGCGCCGCCCGTCCGGTGCCGGCACCGGCGTGGTCCGGTTCGCCCGCAGCACCTGGCGTCCGGCCGCGGTCCTCGCGGCCATCCTGGTCGTCTGGTGGGCGATCACCGCGGCGAACCTGGTCAAGCCGTATCTGGTTCCCTCACCGGGCACGACGCTCGACGTCGTGCTCGCCCAGACCGGCTACTTCGCGCACCACACCTGGATCACCACCTACGAAACCATCCTGGGCTTCGCGATCGCGATCGCGGTCGGCGTCGTCTCCGCCGTCGTCATGGTGTACTCCCCGACGGTCGAGAAGAGCCTCTACCCGCTGCTGCTGTTCGCCCAGGTCATCCCGAAGATCGCCATCGCGCCGCTGTTCATCGTGTGGCTCGGCTTCGGACTCACCCCGAAGGTCGTCGTCGCGGTCCTGATGGCCTTCTTCCCGATCGTCATCTCCACGGTCACCGGCCTGAAGTCGATCGACCCGGAGATGCTGCAACTGTCGGCGACCATGGGCGCCGGCCCGGGCCGGACCTTCACCAAGATCCGCTTCCCGGCCGCCCTGCCGCACCTGTTCGCCGGCCTCAAGGTCGCCGCCACGATGGCCGTCACCGGCGCCGTGGTGGGCGAGTTCGTCGGCGCAAACGAGGGCCTCGGCTACGTGATCCTGCAGGCCAACGGCAACCTCGACACCCCGACGCTGTTCGCCGGGCTGCTCATCATGTCGCTGCTCGGCGTCGTCCTGTTCGTGGTCGTGGAACTGCTCGAGTACTTCGTCCTTCCCTGGCACGCGAGTCGCCGTACCGACGCCGCTACGACGTCGCTCTGAATAGGAGAACCCGTCCCATGAAGTTGCGTACCCTCGTCGCCGCCCTCGCGCCGGCGCTCATACTGGCCGCCGCCGGCTGCGGCTCGTCCTCCGACGAGCAGGCCAAGAACGCGCAGGGCCTGGACAAGGTCACCCTCACCCTCAACTGGTACCCCTACGGCGAGCACGCCCCGTTCTACTTCGGCAAGAAGCAGGGCATCTTCGAAAAGCACGGCATCGACCTGACCATCCAGGCCGGTCAGGGCTCGCAGAAGACCGTGCAGGCCACCGCCGCCGGGCAGACCGACTTCGGCTGGGCCGACACCCCGGCCCTGCTGGCGGCCGTCGGGCAGGGCATGGAGGTCAAGAGCGTCGGCGTGTTCCTGCAGACCACCCCGTCGTCGGTGCAGTTCTTCAGCGACAAGAACATCAACTCCCCCGCCGAACTCAAGGGCAAGACCATCGCCTCCACCGCCGGTGACGCGCTGAGCAAGACCTTCCCGGCCTTCCTGAAGGCCAACGGCCTCGCCCCGACCGACGTGACCCTGCAGAACACCGACCCGGCCGGCAAGATGGCCGCCGTCATGTCGGGCAAGACCGACGCGCTGCTCGGCTTCGCCACCGACCAGGGCCCGACGATGCAGGAGAAGGCCGGCAAGCAGGTCTCCTACCTGAAGTTCGCCGAGCACGGGCTGAACTTCTACAGCAACGGGCTGATCGCGTCGTCCGACACCGTCAAGAACAAGCAGGACCTGGTGAAGCGGATGGTCGCGGCCAGCAGCGAGGCCTGGTCCGCCGCCGAGAAGGACACGGCCGGCGCGGTCGCCGCGATGGCCGGCGCCTCCCAGCAGCTGCCCTCGGAGAAGGTGCTCACCGACCAGTTCAACGCCACGCTGCAACTGCTGCACACCGACGCCACCAAGGGCCAGGCCCCGGGCATCAACGACGAAGCCGACTGGCAGAAGACCATCACCGTCTTCGCCGACGCGGGTGTGATCACCAAGGCCGAGTCGCCGTCGAAGTACTGGGACGCGAGCTTCGCACCGAAGGGTTGATCCGATGACGGTCGGCAACACCACCACGCAGCGGCCCGACGACGCCACGACCACCGGCGCCGCCGTCGAGATCGACCAGGTCGCGGTCCGCTTCCGTACCAAGAAGAAGGACGTCACCGCGCTGCGCGACGTCTCGCTGCGGATCGCCCCGGGCGAGTTCGTCTCGATCGTCGGCGCCTCCGGCTGCGGCAAGTCGACGCTGCTGAAGCTGGTGTCCGGCCTGCTGCGGCCCTCGTCCGGCGAGGTTCGCCTGCACGGCGAGGAAGTGCGGGGGCCGCGACGCGACATCGGGTACGTCTTCCAGCGCGCCGCGCTGCTGGAGTGGCGCACGGCCCGGCGCAACATCCTGCTCCAGGCCGAGATGCGGCGGCTGCCGAAGGCGCAGGTGCGCCAGCGCGTCGACGAACTGATCGCGATGACCGGGCTGACCGGCTTCGAGGACGCGTACCCGAACGAACTGTCCGGCGGGATGCAGCAGCGCGTGGCCCTGTGCCGCGCGTTGCTGCACCGCCCCCCGGTCCTGCTCATGGACGAACCGTTCGGGGCCCTGGACGCCCTGACCCGGGAGCAGATGAACGTGGAGCTACGGCGGATCTGGCGGGAGACCGGCACCACCGTCCTGCTCGTCACGCACTCCATCGCCGAGGCGGTCTACCTGGGCAACCGGGTGATCGTCATGACCCCTCGACCCGGCACCGTCGCCGAGGTCATCGACGTCGACCTCCCCGTCGAGCGTGACTACGGCCAGACCATGTCCGAGCCGGAGTTCGCGCGCGCGACGGGACGCATCCGGGACCTGCTGGGTGCGACGACGACCGCCGAATAACCCATCGGACCTGGGAAGGGAAACACACGTGGAGCGCACGTCTATCGGGATCATCCTCAACGGCGTGACCGGGCGGATGGGCTACCGCCAGCACCTCGTCCGGTCCCTGCTCGCCATCCGCGAGCAGGGCGGACTGCCGGCCCGCGACGGCAGCCGCATCTGGCCGGAGCTGACCCTGGTGGGCCGCAACGAGGCCCGGCTCGCCGAGATCGCCGCCCGGCACGGGCTGACGTCGTACACGACGGACCTGGACGCCGCGCTCGCCAAGGACTCCCACCAGATCTACTTCGACGCGCAGGTCACCGCGCAGCGGGAGAAGGCGATCCGGGCGGCGATCGAGGCCGGCAAGCACGTCTACACCGAGAAGCCCCTCGCGGAAGGGCTGACCGGTTCGCTGGAGCTGGCCCGGCTCGCCGCGGCCAAGGGCATCAAGAACGGCGTGGTGCAGGACAAGCTGTTCCTGCCCGGGCTGCGCAAGCTCAAGCGGCTGGTCGACGGCGGGTTCTTCGGCCGGATCCTGTCGGTGCGCGGCGAGTTCGGCTACTGGGTGTTCGAGGGCGACTGGCAGGACGCCCAGCGGCCGAGCTGGAACTACCGCGCCGAGGACGGCGGCGGCATCACCGTGGACATGTTCCCGCACTGGCACTACGTGCTGGAGCAGATCTTCGCCCCGGTGACCGCGGTGACCGCGCACATCGCCACCCACATCCCCGAGCGGGTCGACGAGAACGGCCAGACCTACCGGGCCACCGCCGACGACGCCGCGTACGGCATCTTCGAGCTGGCCGGCGGCATCACCGCGCAGATCAACTCGTCGTGGGCGGTGCGGGTGTACCGGGACGAGCTGGTCGAGTTCCAGGTCGACGGCACGCACGGCAGCGCCGTGGCGGGGCTGCGCGAATGCCGCATCCAGCACCGGGGCGCCACCCCGATGCCGGTGTGGAACCCGGACCTGCCGGTCACCGAGAACTTCCGCGCCCAGTGGCAGACCGTCCCCGACAACGAGGACTTCGACAACGGGTTCAAGGTCCAGTGGGAGGCGTTCCTGCGGCACGTGGTCGACGACGAGCCGTTCCCGTGGGACTTCCTCGCCGGCGTGCGCGGCGTGCAGCTCGCCGAGGCCGGGCTGCGCTCGGCGCGGGAGGGACGCCGGGTGGAGATCGAGGAGATCACCCTGTGACCGCCCGGATCACCCTGCCCGCCCCCGGCGGCGGCACCGAGACCCTGAGCCTGCGGGAGCCGGCCGGCTGGTCGCGGCCGGCCGCCCCGCCGGCCAGCCGGATCGCGTACGCGGCGGCGCACGTGGTCGCCGACCCGTATGCCGACAACGCCCCCGGCCAGCCCGCCCGGCTGGACTGGGACGCCACCCTCGCGGTGCGGCGCAACCTCTGGTCGTGGGGGCTCGGCGTCGCCGAGGCGATGGACACCGCCCAACGCGGCATGGGGCTGGACTGGGCCGCCACCCGCGAGCTGGTCCGCCGCAGCGCCGCCGAGGCGGCCGCCTGCGGCGGGCGGATCGTGGCCGGCGCGGCCACCGACCAGCTGACCGGGGTGCCCGACACCCTCGACGAGGTCGTCTCTGCCTACGCCGAGCAGGTCACCTACGTGCAGGAGTGCGGGGCGACCGCGGTGATCATGGCCAGCCGGCAGCTCGCCGCGCTCGCCACCGGGCCGGACGACTACCTGCGGGTCTACGAGCAGGTGCTGCGGGAGACCACCACGCCGGTGGTGCTGCACTGGCTCGGCGACATGTTCGACCCGGCCCTGGCCGGCTACTGGGGGTCGACCGACCTCGACGAGGCGACCAAGACGTTCGTCTCGCTCGTCCACGCCCACGCCGACGTCATCGACGGGGTGAAGGTGTCGCTGCTGGACGCCGACCGGGAGGTCCGGCTGCGCGAGCTGCTGCCGCTCACCGTCAAGGTCTACACCGGCGACGACTACCACTACCCCGAGCTGATCGCCGGTGACGGCGGCCGGTTCAGCCACGCCCTGCTCGGCGCGTTCGCCGCCATCGCCCCGGCCGCCTCGGCCGCGCTGCAACGCCTCGACGCCGGGGACACCACCGGGTTCCGGGACGTCCTGGACCCCACCGTGCCGCTGTCCCGGCACGTCTTCGCCCCGCCCACCCGGTTCTACAAGACCGGCATCGCGTTCCTGTCCTGGCTCAACGGCCTCCAGCCCGGCTTCACCATGGTCGGCGGGCTGCACAGCGGGCGTAGCGTCCCGCACCTGGTGCGGGCGTTCCGCCTCGCCGACGCCGCCGGCCTGCTGCTCGACCCGGACCTGGCCGCCGACCGGATGCGGCGATTCCTGTCGGTGGCCGGGGTGAGCGCATGACCGCCGTCGACCCGCGCCTGGCGCGACTGTCACTCAACCAGCGCACCACCCAGCGGTGGTCGGTCCGCGAGGCCGTCGAGGGCTGCGTCCGGGCCGGCATCCCGGCCATCGGGCTGTGGCGCGAACCGGTCGCCGAGATCGGGGTGGCCGCCGCCGCGAAGCTCGTCGCCGACGCCGGGCTGCGGGTGTCGTCGCTGTGCCGCGGCGGTTTCCTCACCGCCGACGGCGAGGCCGGCCGCGCCGCGCTGGCCGACAACCGGCGCGCCGTCGACGAGGCCGCCGGCCTGGGCACCGACTGCCTGGTCATGGTGGTCGGCGGGCTGCCGCCCGGCTCCCGCGACCTGCGCGGCGCCCGGCAGCGGGTCGCCGACGCGCTCGCCGAACTGGCCCCGTACGCGGGCGAACGCGGCGTCCGGCTGGCCCTGGAGCCGCTGCACCCGATGTACTGCGCCGACCGGGCCGTGCTGTCCACCCTCGGGCAGGCGCTCGACCTCGCCGAACCGTTCCCGGTCGAGCAGGTGGGCGTCGTGGTCGACACCTTCCACATCTGGTGGGACCCGGATGTGCGGCGGCAGATCGCCCGGGCCGGCGGCCGGATCGCCAGCTTCCAGGTCTGCGACTTCCTCACCCCACTCCCGGCCGACGTGCTGCTGGGCCGGGGCATGATGGGCGACGGGCACATCGACTTCCCGCCGTTGCGCCGGGCGGTCGAGCGGGCCGGCTACGCCGGCGACACCGAGGTGGAGATCTTCAACGCCGAGGTCTGGGCCACCGACCCGGACGAGGTCCTCGCCACCATGAAGGACCGCTACCTGCACCTCGTCCTGGCCGACTGATGCGCGTCGTCGTCGCACCGGACTCCTACAAGGGCAGCATCACCGCCGAGCACGCCGCCCGCGCCCTCGCCCGCGGCTGGCTCGCCCACCGGCCCGACGACGACGTACGGCTGCTCCCCCTGGCCGACGGCGGCGAAGGCACGGTCGACGCCTTCGCCGCCGCCCTGCCCGACACGCAGCGCCGCACCGGGACCGTGCCCGGACCCGACGGCCGGCCGGTCACCGCCGCCTGGCTGCTGCTCCCCGACGGCGAAGCGGTGCTGGAACTCGCCCAGTCCAGCGGCCTGCCGCTGATGGCCACCCCGAACCCGCGCGGCGCCCACACCTACGGGCTCGGCGCGGTCGCCCGGGCCGCGCTGGACGCCGGAGCCACCCGCCTCGTCATCGGCCTTGGCGGCTCCGCATCCACCGACGGCGGCACCGGGGCGCTGCGCGCACTCGGACTGCGGCTGCGCGACAGCCAGGGCCGGGACCTGCCGCTCGGCGGCGCTGCCCTCACCGACCTGGCCCACCTCGACACCAGCGAACTGTTGCCCGCCCCGCCCGGCGGGGTGCAGCTGCTGGTCGACGTCACCGCGCCGCTGACCGGACCGGCCGGCGCCGCCGCCGTGTTCGGCCCGCAGAAGGGCGCCGGACCGGCCGACGTCACCCTGCTGGACGCCGCGCTGCGCCGGCTCGCCGACCTGGCCGGCGGAAACCCCGACGAGCCGGGCGCCGGTGCGGCGGGCGGCACCGCGTACGGGCTGGCCGCGCTGTGGGGCGCGCAGATCGTGCCCGGGGCGACCACCATCGCCGACCTGGTCGGGCTCGCCGACGCGCTCGCCGACGCGGACGTGCTGCTCACCGGCGAGGGACGCTTCGACGAGACCTCCCTGACCGGCAAAGTGGTCGGGTCGATGCTGGAGGCGGCGACGTCCACCGGCGTACGGGTCGGGGTGGCCGCCGGGCAGGTCGGCGGGCCCGTACCCGCGTCGGTGTCGGCCGCCGTGTCGCTGGTGGAGCTCGCCGGGTCCGTCGAAGCGGCGCTGAACAACCCGGAACCCTTGCTGAGGGAGGCCGGCGGCATGCTGGCCGGCCAGCTCAGCGCCGACTAGTCCTGCGCCCGGTCACTGCTTCGAGGGCCTGCGGCAGCCGCCTCGTCCGCCACCACCCGCCCACGGCAGGCATCCGCCTCTGCCGCGCCTCAGTGTTCCGGCAGGTGCGTCAGGGAGTTGAGAACGGGCACCAGGTAGTGCTCCTCGCGGTCGAGGTGCGTGAGGAGTTCGACCGACAGTCGTTCCAGATCCGCATGGAAGTCGGGAACGGAGGGGGTTGCGGCGACCGTGCGGAGGTCGGCCAGGAGCGCCGCCATGATGCGGTGATCGGCGGCCAGACGGTCCAGCACCTCGGACAGTTCGGGATGATGCTGGGCCAGGAACGGGAAGATCGACCGGTCCTCGGTGGTGTGATGGGCGTCCAGCGCCTCGCAGAAGGAGAGGCAGTGGCCGTGGAGCCGGTGAGGCAGGACCAGCGGGTCGCCGACCTCGCCGCGGGCGGGCAACTGAGCCGCCTCCTCCCGCAGGGCGGCGATGTCGCGGCGGAGTTCGTCGTGGAGGGCGACCAAGTGGTCGCCGAAGGCGGTCAGCCGGTCGCGGTCGGCGTCGACGACGGTGTACGGGCGGTCGGGCATCAGAAAGTTTCCTTCCTCTACGAGTGCGGCGGTTTCGGTCACTGGCCGGCCAGCGGGATCTACCCGGCCAGGGCACGGCGCAGGGCGGCGCCGAGCGCGGCGAACTGCCGCTGCGACACGTCGGCGGACAGGATCGCCTGCGACCCGTGGAACGTGCCGGGCCACTGGTGCAGCTCGACGGACACGCCCGCGCGCAGCAGGCGCAGCGCGTAGGTGATGTCGACGTCGCGGTACGGACAGAATTCGGCGCTGGCGATGTAAGCCGGGGGCAGACCGGACAGATCGGTGGCACGGGCCGGGGCGGCGTAGGGCGTCGCCGGGGTCGCACCCAGGTAGTGCCGCCACGCGGCGGAGCAGTGCTCACGACCCCGAAGCGTGTCGATGACGTGCCCCGTCGACCACATCTCCTGCCGGTCGTCCAGCCCGGGCTCGTTGAGTAACTGGAAGTGGATCGGCGGCCCCTGCTCGTCACGCGCCCGCAGCGCCGTCGCGGCCGCGATGGACCCGCCGGCGCTGTGACCTCCGACCGCGATCCGCGCCGGGTCGATGCCGAGTTCGCCCGCGTGCTCGACCGCCCAGGTCAGCGCGGCGTACGCGTCGTCGAGGGCGGCCGGGAACCGATGCTCCGGCGCCAGGCGGTAGCCCACCGAGATCACCACGGCGCCGGACGCGGCGGCGATCCGGGCGGCCCACGGGTGTTCGCTGTCCAGGTCACCCATGACCCACGAGCCGCCGTGCAGCCAGACGATGCCGCCCTGCGACTGGTGCGGACGATAGATCCGCACCGGCACACCCGGATCACCCGGCACCACGCGGTCCTCGACGCCCAGGTTGGCGGTATCCGGCGCCGGCGCCGCCGCGGCCCGCGCGGCGAAGTTCCTGCGGTCCGTGACCGGGTCGATCAGATCGACCCGGGGGACCAGCGGAAGGAATGGTTCCAGTTCAGGATTCATGTCGACCATCCTCACAACGGCCGCGCCCGAGATCGTCCGCCAACCGTCGCGCATCCCGCCGGATCCCGCGCCGATCGTCGCCCTACGCTGGTGGCATGGAAGCTTTGGCCGAACGACTGTCACACATGGACTCACAGGTCAAAGGCATGATCCACGTAGTGATGTTCTACGACACGCTGATGCAACGACGGGTGGACCTCCCAGCGCTCACCCGCGCCTCCGCGGGTCTGGCGGAGTGCGTCGTCGGGCTCCGGCTGCACGGCACCGGGCAGTTCATCCGCTGCTCGCCCGATGGCAGGCAAGCATCCGACCCGCCGCCTCCGGCGTCCGGCACGGCGCCGGTCATCCTTGATGAGGAGGAGATCGGCACGGTGTGGCTGGAACGTCCAGGTCCACCCGAGCCGCTCGACGAGGCGCTGCTGGACCGGTTCGCCATCGCCGCCGCCGCGATCGCCGAACGGTACGGCCCGGCCAACACCACCATGGCCGACCCCGCCCTGGTTGAACTCGTGATCAGCTCCGACAGCGACGAGGCGGCCAGAGCCCGGGCGCTACGCCTGCTGGGCTTCGCCCCCGGGTTGTCGATCCGCGTCCTCGCCGTACGGTCGCGGCTTCCGCTCGACCAGGTCGGCAGGCTCGTCTGCCCGGCTCGTCCGGTGAAGGCGGCGCCGCTGGCCGGCGTGGGCGTGCTGCTGGCCACCACCGTTGATACGGCGTGCTTCCCGGCAGGTGTGCACGCGGGCGTCGGCAGCGCCAACAGCCCCGAGCGCTCGTGGCGCGAAGCCCGGACTGCCCTGCGTTTCGCCACCCCACGCCAGCCGGTCGTGCACTACGACAGCCTGGGCGCGCTGGCGCTGCTCGCACAGGTACCCGAGGACGCGGCACGGGACAACGCCGACGTGGCCGCGATCGGCCGCCTGGTCGGCAACCCGGAAGGCCTGAAGACGCTGGAAGCCTACTGCGAGACCGGCTCCCTACGCGGGGCCGCTGACCTTCTCCACCTGCACCACAGCAGCGTCGCCCGCCGGCTCGAACAGATCGGCAGGACCCTGGGCATCGAACTCACCGAGCCCACCGGCCTGGTACGGGCACGGATCGCGCTCACCGCCCGACGGTTGCTCGACAACTGAGGCAGAGCGTCGCGGCGCCCCGACCCGGCCGCCCGCCCGGTGCGCCGCCGAGGACGGAGGCCGCCGTCCCGCGTCCTGGGCTGGTCAGCGCGCGGGACGGGCCGCGACCGCCGCCGGCGCGACCGATCCTCGCCGGGCAACGCTCGCCGACAACTCGGTGGCGCGGCGCCCGCCCTGCCGTCAGGATCGGACCGTGCTCGCTGCCCTGTGGCCCCTGTACGGCCTGACCATCGTCACGCCACGACTGCGCCTCCGCCTACCGCACGAGGACGAACTCGCGGCACTCGCTCGCCTGGCCGCCGAGGGCGTGCACCGAGCGGGCGACCGTCCGTTCCTGACCCCGTGGACCGACGGCGGCCCCGAGGATCGGGCACGGTTCGTCCTGCAGGACCACTGGGGCCAACTCGCCGGATGGAACGGGGCAGCCTGGCGCCTCGGGCTGGCGGTCTTCCACGACGGGAACCCGGTCGGCATGGTCACCCTCTGCGCCCGCGACTTCGCGGTCGTCCGCGAGGTCACCACCTCCTCCTGGCTGGGGATCGCCCACCAGGGCAGAGGTTACGGAACCGAGGCGCGCATCGGACTGCTCACCCTGGCGTTCGACCACCTCGACGCCAGGGCGGCGCTGACCGAGGTGTTTCAGGACAACCACGCCTCACAACGGGTGTCCCGCAAGCTCGGCTACGAGGCCGACGGCATCTCGGTCGACGCCCGCGGCGACGAGGCCGTCGTGTCCGACCGCCTGCGGCTCACCGGTCGGAGATGGACTCAGCAGCAGCGCCCCGCAGTGAGGGTCGACGGGTTGGCAGCCTGCCGCCCGATGTTCGGCCTCTGACGAGGTGGAGCGTCTCTCCCGGGTTGGCCGACGGCCCGCAGGGCTGATCAGACGTACCCGCCCTGGACGTGCAGTGGGCCTACCTGGAGCGGGTCCGGTCCATCGTCACGCCGTGGCAGTGGACGGGCGGCGGAGGACCGCCGCCGCGGCCAGGCCCACCACCGCGATCAGACCCGCCGCCGCCAGCACCGTCCGGACGTCCGGCTGCAGCAGCGCCTGACCGCGCAACGCCTGCCACACCAGCAGCGCGACCAGCCCGACGTACCCGAACGCGCCCACGGCGACCAGCCGTAGCCGCACGGCCGGCACAGCGAGCCGGGAGTACCGTCGGGCCAGATTCGTGAGCAGCCACGCCAGCAGGGGCAGCGCCTGGAGCGCGTGCAGGCCGACGAAGTGCGCGATGCGCAGGTCCCCGCCCGTCGCCGCCCAGCCGGTGAGCGGCATCGACGGGCCGTCATCGGGCGCGCCGACGGCATGCGCGCCGCTGACCGTGAGCACGCCACCGGCATCGATGACGCGCTGCTGCGCGGCCGTCGGCTGCGCCATCTTGACTCCCACCAGCATGCCCGTCAGGGACACGAGCATGCCCCACCGCATCGCCCACAGCGCGGCGCGGTCGGCGTGCCGCTGAACGAAGACCACCACGGCGAGGACGAACGTCGACAGCCAGATCACCAGGGCGAGCTGGCCCATGAGGTCGTACACCGCCGTGTCGTAAGGTGTCGCGACATTGAAGTGGCTTGCCCGCCCGCGCGCGGCCTGCGACACGATCGCGCCCACCTCGGCGGCGGTCGCCACCGCGGCGACGGTGGCGCTCCACCAGGCGATCCACTGGCCACGCCGGACCAGGCGGAGCATCCAGGCGAGCGTCGCACCGTACAACGCGAACGACACCGCGAACTTGAACGGCTTCAACCAGACCGGACTGCCGTTGACGGTACGACCGTCGACGAGGAGCCCGGCAAGGGACACCAGCGCCAGGACCGTCATGAGCACGGCGAGCAACACCAGCGGCCGGTGCAGGCGCACGCCGGTGGAAGGATGCGCGATCAGCGCCTCGTTCGTCATGGCGTACACGCTCGCAGCGCGGCCGATCCAAATCGACCGGGTAAACCCTGCACTTGTGGGTAGGGCTGTCCTCACCTGTCGAAGGCGCTACGTCCAGGGTGGGCGGTGCCGCTCCTGCTCACACAACTCGACGAGATCTTCGGTGACTGGCAATACGCTACGGCGGGCGCCTTCGAACTCGGTGTTGACCACCAGCAGGTGCGGCTCGGGATTCCACCCCGAATGGTCGAACGCCCAGCCATCCCAGACTGCGTGGACGTGGAAGACCTGCCGCTCGCCCGCGAAGCGCACCCCGGCCATGCCGATCGACCGCTCCGGGTAGGCATCCCGGCACACCCAGGCGAGGACGTGACAGGCTCCGGCGGCGAAGAAGAGGTGAGCTGATCGCGTACAGACCGCTGCTGTCCGACGACGGTGCGGCTTTCTTGGGCACGGCGGCGCTGCGCCCACGCCCCGGAACCGGACGCCGCGCGCAGCGTGCTCACTCCGGACCGGTACGCCGACATCGAGGTGCACAACTGGCCGGTCGGCGGACGGCCGTCGTGACCAGGCTGCCCGCCGCAGCGTGCCGAGGCCCCGGCACACCGACCGGCGCCGGGATTTGGCAGGGTGAGGATCATGGCACCGACCGCCGACTGGCTCACCACCCCGATCACCGCGGAGCTGCTGCGCGGCGCGCTCGACCTGGAGCGCACCGAGCACGGCGTGCTGCCGCACCGGCTGCCGGCCCGGGCCCGCGCGCAGAACGTCGACCCGCAGGTCGCGATGGCCGAGGCCATGCCGTCCGGCGTCAGGTTGGTCTTCCGTACCCGGGCCACCCGGATCGAGCTGGGCGTCCTGGCGACGAAGATGGTCTACCAGGGCGCCCCGCCTCGCCCCGACGGCCGGTACGACCTGCTGGTCGACGGCCGGCTGGCCGGCCAGGCCACGGTGCGCGGCGGCAGGACGCTGACCATAGACATGACCACCGGCACGGCGGCCAGCCAGCCTGGCCCGGTCGGCACGATCCGGTTCACGGATCTGCCGGACCGCGAGAAGGATGTGGAGATCTGGCTGCCCCAGCGGGAGATCACCGAGCTGGTGGCGCTGCGTACGGACGCGCCGGTCGAGGCGGTCGGTGACTGGGGCCGCCGAGTCTGGCTGCACCACGGCAGTTCGATCAGCCACGGCTCCGACGCGGAGAGCCCGACGGAGACGTGGCCGGCGATCGCCGCCGCGCTCGGCGGGGTGGAGCTGATCAACCTGGGGTTCAGTGGCAGCGCGCAGCTCGACCCGTTCACCGCCCGCGCGATGCGGGACACCCCGGCGGACCTGATCAGCGTGAAGATCGGAATCAACCTGGTGAACAGCGACGCGATGCGGTTGCGGGCGTTCACCCCGGCGGTGCACGGCTTCCTCGACACCATCCGGGAGGGGCACCCGGATACACCACTGCTGGTGGTGTCGGCCATCCTCTGCCCGATCCAGGAGGACACGCCGGGCCCGGGCGCCGCCGACTTCAGCACCGGGAAGCTGCAGTTCAAGGCGACCGGCGACCCGGCCGAGCGGGCCGCCGGAAAGCTGACGCTGACCGTCATCCGCGCGGAGCTGGCCCGGATCGTCGCCGCCCGGGCGGCTGACGATCGGCACCTGTACTACCTGGACGGGCGGGAGCTCTACGGCGAGGCCGACTTCGCCGAGCTGCCGCTGCCCGACCAGCTCCACCCGGACCCGGCTGCCGACCGGCGGATCGGCGAGCGGTTCGCCGAGTTCGCGTTCGGCCCAGAGCGGCCCTTCGCCGCGCCGGCGGTCTCCTGAGAGACCGGCTCGTCCTCGGCACCGGCAGCGCTGCCGCCGCTTGCCGGGATGGCGAGTTCGCGTTGTGCCCCTCGCGGGCCAGCGGGCTGTAGACCGCGATGTCGCGCCGCTGTGACGGTCACCGGGGTCCGGCTGGTGTCATGGCTTCGCTCCCCGGCGCGGTCAACCAGCTACTCACACCGTCTGATCCATTCGTGGTCGTCGGCCACGAGCCGACAGACGTATCCGGCGCCACAGCAGGAACGCGGCGCCGAGGACGCCGACGGCGACGACGGCGTTCACGACCCTCGGCCACGGGCCGCGCTGCGGCCGGCCCGCGTTCCGGACAGTCAGGTCGGGCAGCAGGCCGGTGGCCAGGTGCAGGTCGACGAGCTGGCAGCTCTGGGTGCCCAGCTCGCAGGTTCGGCCGGTGTCGAAACGGGACAGGGTCCGGCGGGTGCCGGTGCCGAGCCGCACCTCGGCCAGCGAGGCGTGACCGCCGGCGTCGAGGGTCGCGACGATCACGCTGTCCGCCGAGCGCCAGCCGAGCAGTTGCGCCACGTCCGGGACCCGCGCGGGTGCCGTGCCGCCGCCCGGGAAGGGCACGAACTCGACGTCGCCGACCTTCCACAGGAAGGTGCCGTGGCCGGTGTCGCCGCCGGAGGTGCCGGTGGACGGCCCGTCCGAGAGCCAGGGCACGGTGGCGAGGAACGTGCCGTCGGGCGACCAGCCGACGTCGGCGGCCACCTCGCGTCCGGTCGGGACGGGGACGCTGCCGTACTCGCGGCCGTCGACGTCAACGAGGTGGGCCGTCTGGCCGACCTGCACGGCGAGCCGACGGCTGTCCGGCGCGAACGCCGCCGCCCACGCCGGCTTGATCGCCGGCAGCTCGGTGCTGCGTCCGGTCGACAGGTCGAGCAGCCGCAGCGTGCCCTTGCGGGCCACCTCGGCTTCGACGAAGTTGACGCTGCCGAACTCACCCGAGTCGGTCAGCGGCGCGGCGCTGTACGCGACGTGGCGGCCGTCGGGAGACCAGGCCAGCAGCCGTACGCCGACCGGGTCGCCGAGCGGGATCGAGCGCCGTTTGCCCGTGGTCAGGTCGACGAGGATCAGGTCGCCGGTCGCGCCGCGGTCGTCGCCGAGCAGCACGCGGGTACCGTCCGGGGCGAGCAGCGCCGACGGGCTGTGGCGCTGCTCCATGGCGTCGACGCGCCGGTAGGTGTCCCCGTCGGCTCCGACGACCAGCGGCTGGAACATGTTGAACAGCTCGCCGTTGCCGTAGCCGTAGAGGGCGATCGCGCGGCCGGCCGGTGCCTTCTCGACGCTGCTGGTGAGGATCGAGTAGCCGGCGAAACGGTCCGGCAGGCTCGGCTTCGCCGACGGGGTCGCCGGGCGGACCGGAAGCCGGACGCCGGGTACGACCAGGACGGCCACGACGAGCACGACGGCCGCCCAGGCAGCGGCGGCGCCGATCCGCTGGCGCCGGACCGAGCGGCGGCCCCGGGCGAGCACGGCGTCCAGGTAGCCGGGCGGCGGCGGATCGTCCGGCAGGGCGGCGAACAGGTCCCTCATCTCGGGTCCGACCCTCCCGGCACGTAGTTGGGCAGCAGGCGGCGCAGCGCCGCGACGGCGTACGAGGTCTGGCTCTTGACGGTAGTCGGGCGTCGGAAGAAGCCAGAGGGTTTCCGTCAGCCCATCGTTGATCGGCGTAAGTAGACGCTCACCGTACACTCAACGCATTGACCGGGCAGATCTTCCTGGTGACCCTGGTCGCCCGACTGGTGTCCGCCTTCGGCCAATCGACCACGCGCGATTTGACATCGAGGACGGCGCAAGGCACACGGGCAAGTGTCGGGTCGGCGGGCCGGCGGATCACCGGGAGCGACCGCAGACCCGGCCGCGGAACCAGCGCCGCTGCCTGGGCCGACCATTCGCAGAAGATGTCGGAGGGGTGCGCAGAGGCGTGGGCCCTGCCGGTTCACCGCCTGGCGGTGCGCAGGCTTTTGCCGAGGTGGCTGTGGCGTCGTCCGTATCCGAGGTAGATGACTGATCCGATCGCCATCCAGATCAGGAACCGCAGCCATGTCACTACCGGCAGGTTCACCATCAGCCACAGGCAGGCGAGAACGGCGAGTGCCGGCAGCCAGGGCACGCCGGGCGCCCGGAATGCGCGATGCAGGTCGGGTCGGGTGCGTCGGAGCACGATCACGCCGGCGCACACCACCACGAACGCGAACAGGGTGCCGATGTTCACCAACTCGGCGAGTGCGGACAGCGGCACCAACCCGGCCAGCACCGACACGGCCACGGTCGTCACCAGCGTGATGAGCCATGGGGTACGGAACCGTGGATGCACCGCGGCCAGCGCGGGCGGCAACAGCCCGTCCCGCGACATCGCGAACAGCACTCGTGTCTGGCCGAGTAGCAGCACCAGGATCACCGTTGTGATCCCGGACAGTGCTCCAACATCGACGATCTTGGCTACCCATGGGACGCCGGCCTCGTTAAACGCGTGGGCCAATGGGGCGCCCGTGTCGAGCCGGGTGTAGTGCGCCATGCCGGTAATGATGAACGACACCGTCATGTAGAGCACCCCGCAGATCACCAGCGATGCGAGGATGCCGCGGGGCATGTCGCGCTGAGGGTTGCGGGTTTCCTCGGCGGTCGTTGCGACCACGTCGAAGCCGATGTAGGCGAAGAACACGATCGACGCCGCGGCAAGGATTCCGAAGACGCCGAAGTGTTGCGGGGTCACGCCAAGCAGCACCTGCAGCAGCGGTGCGCTGCCGCCGCTCTGTTTCTCCGCCGGCTGGGCGGGTGGGACGAACGGCGTGTAGTTGGCCGCCTTGATGAGGAAGGTGCCCAGCGCGATGACGAGCAGCAGCACCGCGACTTTGACCGCGACGAGCACGGTGGTTACGCGGCCGGACAATTTGGTTCCGAGCAGGGCCAGGACGCCGAGCACGACGACGATGAAGATGGCGGCCCAATCGGGGCGGGCGGTGTCGCCGGCCACCGAGTCGGGCAGGTTGAGCAGGTCATGCAAATAGGCCGACCACCCTCGGGCCACCACGCCGGCCGCGAGCCCTAACTCCAGCATCAGGTCCCAGCCGATGATCCAGGCGATCAGCTCGCCGAGCGTGGCGTAGGAGAAGGTGTACGCCGCCCCGGCCACCGGAAGAGTGGAGGCGAACTCCGCGTAGCAGAGCGCGACGAGCGCACACACCGCTCCTGCCAGGAGGAACGACAGGACGACCGCCGGACCGGCGTTGCGGGCCGCCTGCTGCCCTGTCAGCACGAAGATACCGGTGCCGACGATGATCCCGACGCCGAACACGGTGAGGTCCCGCGCACCCAACCTTCTCTTCAGCCGATATATCGGTTCATCGGCCTCCGCGATAGACTGTTCGACCGACTTCGTGCGTAGCAGACTCCGCAGCATGCGGGCATGTACCCGGCAGCAGCAGGAAGAAACTACCCGTATCGGCGGTTCTGCCGGGCGGGCCGCCGACGGTCTGCGCGTACCGCTCGGCAGATTGATCGAAGATCGTGCGCAGGACGGCCAGCCAGCACCATCCTCGTTCAAGGCGATGCCAAAGCCCGCATCGGGTTACTCGGGACAGCACGGAAAGCACTGTGTGTTGCTCGCGGGTGTCGGGTGGCAGTGACCTTCTCGTCTGATCCGATGCGCCGCCTATGCTCAACTCGGCAAGTTCACTCGCTTCGGGTGATGACCGACCGCCATGAAGTAAGCGAGGCTGTCCGCAGGGTGATTCACGGCTGGTTGGAAGGAAGTTCTGATGACGAACTCGACCGCCGATTTTCTTATCCGACTGGGTCAGCACGAGCACTTACCAACCATTGTCTCTAAGGCCCGAGGCACCATCCAGCTGGACGTCGAAGGCGATGCCGGGACCGATTCCTGGTTCGTAACGCTCCGACGCGGAACGGCACAAGTGTCACAGCAGGACCAGGCTCCGACATCACGGCAGCAGCCGGACCTGGTGATTCGGGGTCACCGGGCGCTCTTCGACCGGCTGGTCCAAGGTCAGGCGCAACTCTACGCGTCGCTGTTGCGCAACGAGATCAACGTCGAGGGGAACTTAGCGCTGTTGTCGTGTTTCGAGCGGCTGCTCCCCGGACCCGAAGGCGCGCACCACCCGCGCGTCTTCACGCAGGAGGGAGAATCGGGGTCATGAACGGGCAGGGCGTCAGCATCCTGGACGGCAACACATTCTTGGTCAGCGACGGACGTGGCGACCTTCACCCCTCGCCGGACTTTCCCACCGGACTCTTCTCGTTCGATACGCGGTTCCTGTCAACCTGGCTGCTGACCATCGACGGCGAACCACTCAGAGCCCTTTCCCGGGACGACTTGCAGTACTTCGAAACACGCTACTTCCTGGTGCCCGGCAAGCCGACTCACTACGTCGACGCGAAGGTCTCGGTCATCCGGCAGCAGCAGATCTGTCGGGACTTCTGCGAGCAGCTGACGGTCCTCAACCACGACACCGAAGAGCGCCGCCTCACGTTGCGGGTGGAGATGGCCACCGACTTCGCCGACCTGTTCGAGATCAAGGACGTACGACAGAAAACCGGCCGAGCCTCCATGAGTATCGAGGACAACAACCTGCGGTTTCGCTATGAAAGAGGCACCTTCCTGCGGGAGACGATCATTTCGAGCACCGAACCGGCGCGAGCCGACGAAAGAGGGATGACCTTCGAGCTCCGGATCGAACCGCGCGGCAGGTGGAGCACCCAACTGCATGTCTACCCGATCGTTCGCGGCGCACGCGGCCTCGACATCCGGGCCAGCCTGGACGCCCACCGAGGACGGGCGAAGCCGCAGCTGCGCAACGATCTCGACGACTTTCTCGCCGGGACACCACAGCTTGCGTGCGACTACGAGCCACTCCAGAACGCATACGAACGCAGCCTGGTCGACCTGGCCGCGATGCGATACTCACCACTCGCGTTTCCCCGGCGGTTGCCGACCGCGGGTCTGCCCTGGTTCATGACCATCTTCGGCCGGGACAGCATCTTCATCAGCCTGCAGACACTCCCGTTCGCGCCGGAGTTGGCGTCGGCGGTGCTGCGCGACCTCGCCTTCCAGCAGGGCAGCAAGCTGGACGACTTCCGGGATGAGGAACCCGGAAAGATCGCGCATGAGTTCCGCTACGGAGAATCGGCGGCCTTCGAGGAGCAGCCGCACAGCCCCTACTACGGATCGGCGGACTCCACGCCGCTGTACGTAATCCTGCTCGACGAGTACGAGCGATGGACCGGGGACGCCAACCTGGTACGACAGCTGGAGTTTGAAGCTCGCGCCGCGCTCCACTGGATCGACGAGTACGGTGACATCCTCGGTAACGACTACATATCGTACCGGCGGCGGAACATCGTGAACGGCCTGGAAAACCAGTGCTGGAAAGACTCGTGGGACTCCATCTCCTACCGCGACGGCCGACTGCCCCGACTACCCCGCGCGACTTGCGAACTGCAGGGCTACGCCTACGACGCGAAGCTGCGCGGCGCCCGACTGGCCCGCGAGTTCTGGAACGACCCCGCCTACGCCGACCGGCTGGAAGACGAGGCCGCCGACCTCAAGCAGCGCTTCAACCGCGACTTCTGGATCGAGGACGGCCAGTACTACGCGCTCGCCCTCGACACCGACGGCAAGCCGGTCGACGCCATGTCGTCCAATATGGGCCACCTGCTCTGGAGCGGCATCGCCGAACCGGCCCGAGCCCGGAAGGTGGTTCGACATCTGCTCGGTCCGAGCATGTTCTCCGGATGGGGCGTACGCACCCTGGCCGACAGCGCGGCACGATACAACCCAGTCGGCTACCACGTCGGCACCGTCTGGCCGTTCGACAACTCGATCATCGCCTGGGGGCTATGGCGCTACGGCTTCCGATCCGAGGCTGGCCAGATCGCCGAAGCCATCATCGGCGCGTCACAGTACTTCAACGGCCGGCTACCCGAAGCCTTCGCCGGCTACGAGCGAGCGTTGACCAACTATCCGGTCGAATACCCCACAGCGTGCAGCCCGCAAGGCTGGTCCTCTGGAGCTCCCCTGCTGTTCCTGCGTACCATGCTCGGCCTCAACCCCCACGAGGACCACCTCGCAACCGACCCCGTCCTACCACCCTCCATCAACCGCATCGAACTGCTCAACATCCCCGGCCGCTGGGGACGATCCAACGCATTCGGGCTCCGAACCAACACCCACCAACCACGACACTTCCGTCGCTAGCGATCTTTGGCTGGTCTCGTGCACGACGAGGTGCTCGCCGCGCTGCGAATCGACGCGGGGACATCGACCTCGACCTCACCAGCGTGGCCCGCCTGGACCCCGCCGCCACCAGCGCCTTGTGGCCTGCCACTGGCCCTGGACGTGCGCGGCGGAGACCTGCGCCTGGTCAACATCCCACCCCCGCTCCGCCGGCAACTCTTCGCCGCCGGGTTGCTCGGCCTGCTCGCCGCCTCCGACCCTGCGGCAGCCGTGCCACCGCTCGCACCGGACGTCTCCTCGCCCCCGCCGCTGCCGCAGCAAGTCCAGCCCGACCCGAGGACCGACCGCGCCGGAGGTTAACCGCAGCGCGAGGGTGGCGGCAGCAGGCGCAACCCACAAGCGCTTGCCACCGTGATGGTCCTCCACGCCCCACGCCTGCGACAGGGCCTCGATGATGCCCGGGCCCCGCCCACCGTCGCCGTCGGGCGCGCGGCGGCAGGGGACGACCGCCGAGCCGTCCACCACCGCGATGCTCACCTGATCCCGGTCGGCGCGGATCTGCAGCACCAGGCAGCCACCCCCGTGCCGCACGGCGTTGACGACCATCTCGTCGGCGATGAGCACCGCGTCGTCCACCCACTCACCATCGGGGAACCCCCACGCGGTCAGCGCGGTCGTCACGGCCTGCCGCGCCGCAGCGGGGGCATCGAGGTTCACGGGCAGCTCCAGGCGCCCGGTCAGTTCACTCACGGCCGTTGGTCCCGTCTCCCGAGGTCTGTCCCTCCTGACGGCCACAGCCGCTACCCGCACACTGAGCAGCAGAAGCCTTCCATACAGCAACCAAACCGGGGGGAAGCGCCACGATCACCAACCCGAGCACCCCGCTGCCCGCGCACGTACGGTTGACGGAGTGGCTGCCGTCCCAGTCCGAGGTGCTGGCCCACCCGCACGTGCGGGCCTTCGTCACCCACGGCGGCGCGAACGGCTTCCACGAGGGCATCTACTTCGGCAAGCCGCTGCTCGTGATGCCGTTCTGGCTGGACTGTTACGACCTCGCCGCACGGGGCGTGGATGCCGGCGTCGGGCTCGCCGTCGACCGGCCGCCGCACTTCGGACCGGGCGAGATCACCACCAAGCTGCGCCGCCTGCTCGCCGACGGCACCTTCGCCCAGCGGCAGCCGCTACTGGAGTGACCGGTTGCGGCAGGCCGGTGGGGCGCGCCGGGCAGCCGACCTCATCCTGGAGTTGACCGCCGGCTGAGCCCCTGGTCAGGAGGCGGCGTCGTGGTGAGCGGTGGCTGCTGGAAGTACGCGCGGGCCCGGCCGCGCCCGTGAGCCCTCGGGACGCGGCGGGGCGGCGGCCGACCGGCCGCCGCCCCCGGTGCTGCGCGTCGGTCAGGCCGCCGGCGTGCCGGTCACCGTGAACAGGCGGGTACGGCCGATGTTGTCGAACGAGCCGAAGCCCACCCGGCCCGAGGTGAAGGTGATGTCCTTCGCGGTCATCAGCGGGTCCCGGTGCCCGTCGACGTAGACGGCGATCTCACCGGTGGCGGGCAGGTGCACGACCCGTACCTTGTGCCAGTCGGCGTCCGTGATCGCCGGGTTGGCGCCGCGGGAGCGGCCGTTCCACTGGTGGTCGATGCGTTCCCGGTCGGCGTTGTCGACCTTGAAGATGCCGTTGTGCGGGTAGATCGTGTTGTCGGTGGACAGGTGCGCGTAGTAGTACTGCGTGTCCGACCGCCAGCCGAAGACGATGATCACGTCCCGGTTGGTGATCTCCACGGGCGTGTCGAGGCGTACCCGGGCGTCGATCTGCACCGAGGACCAGGCCGGGCCCTTGTCGAGGATGGCGTACTCGAACGGGCGGCGCGGGCCGGGGCGGCTCACGCCGGCCTCGGCGAGGATCACCTCGTCGCCGTCGAACTGCCACTTCGACGGGGTCACCGGCGTCCAGTTCTCGACTCCCCCGGTGTGCAGCACCTTGGTGTCGCCCACGTCGCCCTCCGCCACGGTCCTCGTGCCGACCACCTTCCAGATCTTGCCGTTGGCCTTGGCCACGATGTAGATCTCGCCGGCCGCGTCGGTGCCGAAGCGCAGGTCGACGCGGTTCGGGTCGCCGGGCGCGCCCGGGCTGGAGAGGTTCTGCATGCGTACCAGGTCACCGGCGGTGGTGTACAGGGCGAGCCGGTGGATCGGGGCGAGGCCGGCGCCGCGGCGCATCTCGTTCGCCTCGGTGTAGAGGACCCGGCCGTCGACGAGGTCGCCGAAGACGTACTTGCCGATCAGCGCCGGGAGGGTGTGTCCGCGGTAGACGAACCCGCCGGCCACCGCCACCCCGACGTCGGAGGTGCAGTTCCAGCCCGGGGCCGGGTCGTGGTCGTACGCGGCGACCGGGTAGGTGTAGCCGTACTTCGCGTCGTCGGCCGGCAGCGGGTCGAGCTTGTCGCAGGGGTTGGTCGCGGTCTTGTCGAAGACCCAGGAGCCCTCGCGCTCGCTCCAGCCGAAGTTGTCCCCGGCCTCGACCTCGTAGATCGACTCGACGGCGTGCTCGCCGATGTGGCCGAGGAACATCCGGCCGGTGGCCCGGTCCCAGCTGAACCGGTGCGGGTCGCGGAAGCCCACCGCGTAGATCTCGCCGAGCGCGCCGGCCGTGCCGACGAACGGGTTGTCCGCCGGGATGCCGTAGCGGCCGTTGGACGAGTCGGTGCCGCGCGGGTCGATGCGCAGCAGCTTGCCGTGCGGCATGCCCATGTTCTGCGGGTCGCCGTTGCGGTAGCCCTGCCCGCCGTCGCCGACCGCGAGGTAGAGCATCCCGTAGTCACGCTCGTGCGGCTTCGCCGTCGGGTTGAAGTTGATCTCCTGGATGCCGTGGATCTGGCCGGCGAAGCCGATGCGCAGCAGCTCCCGGTGGCTGCCGGAGAAGGTGTCGGCGGCCGGGTCGGTGGCCGTCCACTCGGTGATGACGCCCTGGTAGATGGTGTTCGGCTGGGCGTAGTCCGGCGTCCGTGTGGCCAGCGACGCCTGTTCGGTGTGGATGGTGTAGAAGCGGCCGTTGTGCGCGAAGTCCGGGTGGAACGCGACGTAGCCGAAGCCTTGGCCCAGCCCGCGGCCGGAGAAGAACTGGGGCGCGAACGTCGCCGCCACGTCGAGGTAGACGTGCGGCACGCCGTTCTCGACGAGGTACAGGTTGCCGTTGAGGTCCGGCACGGCGCGGCGGCCGGAGCCGTCGGGCAGCTCGTTGATCGTGTTGATCCGGGCCTTGCGCATCAGCCGCTGGTCGACCGGCGCCGGCGTGGGCGTCGACTGCGGGAAGCTCGCGTACTCCTGCAGGACCAGCCCGAGCTCGGACTGGATCGGGGTCTCGGGGATCGGGTCGTAGACGGCTCCGGCGGCCCGGGCGGGGCCGGCGACCAGGGTGGACAGGACGAGGGTGGCGGCAGTGACTCCGGCGGTCAGCGCGGCTCTGCGGAGCCGGCCGGTGCTGCCAGCGCGAATGAACACGCGGTTCTCCTTCTCGGTGGGACGGTGCCGAGGGATGGTCAGCGGGCCATGTAGCGGTACTGCTTGGCGATGTCGGTCGCCGGGACGACGCCGTCGAGGAACATGAGGCCGTCCATGCGGCAGTCGCACGGGTTGCGCTCGAGGTTGTTCTGCGGGAAGCTGCCGCCGATCTTGATGCCGCGCGGGTCGGTGGCGCTGGTGACGTGCGGGCCCGGCCCGGACACCTGCCACGGGTCGCCGGCGTTGGTGTAGAAGCCGTCCACCGGCTCGCCGTTGCGGTAGAGCGCCATCGTGCCGGTGGTGAAGTCGTAGGTGGCGGCGAGGTGGACCCACTCCCCCTTCGGCAGCAGGGTCCGCCAGTCCTCGCTCGCGGCGAAGGTCTGCGACGACCCGCCGTCGACCCGCCGGCCGAGGGCGACCAGGTGCAGTTCGCCGCCGACGTCGATGAGCTCGAGCAGGGCGCGCACGTTGTGGCCGTCGGAGTCGCCGGTGAGCACGCCGGCCAGGCCGATCGCGTTGAACCGGTCGGTCGGGTTGGTCGTGGTGGAGTTGAGCGCCGGGCCGTCCATGTCGCGCTTGAACCAGCCCATGACGGTGGCGCCCTCGGCGCCGCTGAACGCCCGCAGCGTCCGTACGCCGCTGGACGACCAGGTGCCGGCCTTCCAGTCGTCGTTGCCGGCGACGTCGGGGTTGACCTGGCGGGTCTGCAGGGCGTTGCCGCTGCCCTTGTACGCCTGGTCGGGCACCCGCATGTCCGCGCCGCCGTTGACCAGCTCGATCTCGGTACCGGAGCGGCCCTGGTCCTGCTCGAGGGCGGCGTCGCCGGGCACCGGGTGGTCGAAGTCGTACATGGCGACCAGATGTGACCACAGCGCCGGGTGGACGTCGTGCGGTCCGGGCCGGTCGGCCCGGGCGGGAGTCGCCCCCGCGGTGAGCGCGAGGGCCAGCAGGCCGGTGGCCGCGACGGCGGCTCGTCCGGGTCTTCTCATGGTGGTGGTGCTCCCTTCGTCGGTGGGCGATGGGCTGACGAAAGCGCTTTCAGGACGGTCGTGAGCTGTCCCGGGAGTCGCTGGGGTCGGGGGTGTCCGGACCGGACCGCGGGCCGCCGAACGGCCGAGGGTGAGGCTCGCCGGACGGGGGGCCGGTGTTCGGTACCGCGCTACGTAAGCGCTTACGTAAGCGCTTACGTAGCCTATGCTGTGCCTCACGCCACAGGCAAGAGCGCGGCGCGGATCAATGTTTCCCAGGAGTTACCGATGCCCAGACCCGGCCCCCGGCTACGCCTCGCCGACGTGGCGGAACGCGCCGGCGTCTCGCTGGCGACCGCCTCCCGCGCCCTGGCCGGCCGCGAGGGCGTCAGCGAGGAACTCGCCAACCACGTCCGGCAGGTCTCCCGCGAGCTCGGGTACGTGGCCAACCCCTACGCCCGCAACCTGGCCGGCGGCGCCAGCTCGACCGTCGGCCTGATCGTGCACCAGATCGACGACCCGTACTTCTCCGAGATCGCCAGCGGCGTCATCGAGGTCGCCGCCGCCGAAGGGCTGCTGGTCCAGATCGCCCACTCCGGCCGCGACCCGCAGCACGAACTGCGCCAGCTCCGCCACCTCATCGCGCAGCGGGTCGGGATCATCCTGATCGCCGGCTCCGGCTACGACGACCCCCGGGTGGAGGCCGAGGCGCGCACGGAACTCGCCGACTTCCAGCGGGCCGGCGGCCGGGTGGCCGTCATCGGCCGGCACGCCCTCGGCGTCGACGCCGTGGTACCCGACAACGAGGCCGGCGGCCGCGCCGTCGGCGAGCACCTGCTGGCCCTCGGCCACCGGCGGATCGCCGTCGCCGCCGGCACTCCCGGACTGACCACGGTGGCCGACCGGCTCGCCGGCGTCGCCGCCGCACTCACCGCCCACGGCCGCTCCCTCGACGAGCTGCCCATCGTGCACTCCGACTTCACCCGCGACGGCGGCCGGGTGGCGGCCGAGCGGATCCTGCACCACCACCCGGACAGCACGGCGATCATCGCGCTCAACGACGCGATGGCGATCGGCGTGCTGTCCATCCTGCGCGGCCGGCGCATCGCGGTACCGGACTGCCTCTCCGTGGTCGGCTTCGACGACGTCTCGGTCGCCGCCGACCTGGCGCCCAGCCTCACCACCGTGCGGCTGCCGATGACCGAGATGGGGCGGATGGCGCTCCAGCTCGCGCTCAAGCCCAGGTCGACCCGCCCACGACGCCGGTCCACCGGCCACACCCTGATCGTCCGCGACTCGACCGGCCCCGCGCCCACGTCCGGCGGCTGAACCCGGCCCCGCCGCGGGGCGGCCGCGGTGACGTGGCCTGCCCGTCGACCGGTCCGTCAGCCCGTCGCACCCCGCCCGTAGGCGGCCGGGGTGCGGCCGGTGACGCGCTTGAAGGCGACGCTGAGCGCGCTCTCCGAGCCGTACCCGACGTCGCGGGCGATGGCGGCGAGGGTGTCCCCGCCGCGCCGGATCCGAGCGGCGGCCAGCTCGACCCGCCAGGCGGTCAGATAGTCCATCGGCCCCCGGCCCACGACCGCCCGGAACCGCGCGGCCAGGGTGGAGCGGGACACCGCGGCGGTACGCGCCAGCTGCGCCACGGTCCACCGGTGCGCCGGGCGCGCGTGCATCGCCCGGAGCGCCGGGGCGACCACCGGATCCGCCAGGCCGGCCAGCCAGCCCTCGGGGCGCCCCCGGTCGAGGTGCAGGCGCAGGATCCGGATCAGCATGACCAGGGCGAGGTGCTCGGCGACGAGGGTCGCCCCGGGACGGGCCTGCCGCAGCTCGGCGTCGATCTCGACCACAGCCCGGTGCAGGGCCGTCGCCTCGGGGAGGGCGGCGGGCACGTGGATGACCGGCGGGAGGTCGTCGAGCAGGAGGGCGCGGGCGCGTCCGGTGAAGGTGAACGCGCCGCCGATGAGGAACACCTCGTCGCCGGTGCCGGCACGGGCCACCCCGTCGGCCGCAGCGGCGAAGATCGGCCCGGCCGGCTCCGGCGGCACGTCGGGGTCACCGGCGAGGAGGTACGACGCCGGCCGGGTCAGCAGGTAGCAGTCGCCCTCGGCCAGCTCGACGGGCTCGGCCACCCCGTCCACCCGCAGCAGGCAGCGGCCCCGCCGCACGGCGTTGAACTTGACCCCGGCGGGCGGAGGGAACCGGACGGACCACCGGCCGCCGGCCGCCAGGGCGGCGGAGACGTGACCGGTCACGCCGAGCAGCGCGAGCACGTCCTCCAAGGGATCCACGGCACCTCCCGATGGACGGTTGCTAAAGAATCGTGGACGTCAAACTACAGGCAGTCCAGTGCCACGCTCCGTAGCGTGGGTGGCATGACAGACACCGCACGCCTGACCACGCCCTTCCACGCCGGGACCACGGCTGCCGAGATCCTGGCCGGGGTCGACCTCACCGGACGCCGCATGATCGTCACCGGTGGCGCCTCCGGCATCGGTCGGGAGACCGTCCGCGCCCTGGCCGGGGCGGGCGCCGAGGTCACCGTGGCCACGCGCGACCCGGCACAGGCCGCGGACCTGGTGGCCGAGTTCGCCGATCCCGGCCCCGCGGGCGTCCGCGCGGCCGCCCTCGACCTGGCCGACCTGGCCTCGGTCGAGGCCTTCGTCGCCGGCTGGCAGGGCCCGCTGCACGCGCTGGTCGCCAACGCCGGGATCATGGCACTGCCGAACCGTCAGCTCACCGACGCGGGCTGGGAGCTGCAACTGGCCACCAACTACCTCGGCCACTTCGCGCTCGCCCGCGGCTTGCACGACAACCTGCGCGCCGCCGGCTCCGCCCGGGTGGTGGTGGTCAGCTCCGGGGCGCACCTGCGTGAGGCGTTCGACTTCGACGATCCGCAGTTCGCGCGGCAGCCGTACGACCCGTGGGCGGCGTACGGCCGGTCCAAGACCGCATCCGTCCTGCTCGCCGTGGGCATCGCCCGGCGTTGGGCGGGCGACGGGATCACCGCCAACGCGCTCAACCCGGGCTTCATCACCACCAACCTGCAACGCCACATGGACGACGCGACGCTGCGCGCGTTCGGGGCGATGGACGAGGCGGGTAACCGCATCGAGCAGCCGTACTTCAAGACGCCCGCCCGGGGTGCGGCGACCTCCGTGCTGCTCGCCGCGTCGCCGCTGCTGGACGGGGTCACCGGCCGGTACTTCGACGACAACCAGGAGGCCGAGGTGGTGGCGGGTGGTCCCGAGGCCACCGGCGGGGTGGCCGCCCACGCCGTGGACGTCGCCGCCGCCGACCGGCTCTGGGCGTACGCGGAGCAGACCCTACCGTCCCGCTGAGCCGGCGGCGCGGGGGGCAGCCGCCGGCTCTGCGGTCAGCCGATCAGCGTCAGCGACTCCTCCCACAGCCGCTCGGCGTGGCCCAGGTCGAGCGCGTACCCGGCCACCCCCCGGAAGTCCGCCGGGCGCTCGGTGACGACGGGCGCTTCGGCGCCGTCATCGAAGTACCGGCCGCCGACGCCCTCCAACAGCGGCGATGCGGCGAGCAGCACCGAGGTGGCCGCCCCCTGCTGCGGGCTCTTGCGCCGCTCCGGCGGGGTACGCAGCCCGCCGGTGTGCTTCTGCAGACCGGTGGCGATGGCACCCGGGTTCAGCGCGTTGGCCAGGATGCCGTCGTCCGACCAGCGGCGGCTGACCGCCACGGCGAGCAGGATGTCCGCGGTCTTCGACTGGGCGTACGCCGACACCGGATCGTACGGCCGGAACGCGTAGTGCGGGTCGTCGAAGATCACCGGGGAGAAGAGGTGGCCGGCGGAGGCCACCAAGACCACCCGGGCGCCGCGGGCGGCGGCGAGGGCGCCGTGCAGCCCGACGGTCAGGGCGAAGTGCCCCAGGTAGTTGGTGGCGAACTGCAGTTCCCAGCCCTGCGCGGTGCGCGCCAGCTCCGGCAGCGCCATGATCCCGGCGTTGTTGACCAGGATGTGCAGCGGCTGGTCCCAGCCGGCCACGAAACGGCGTACCGAGTGCAGGTCGGCCACGTCCAGCTCGCGGACGGTGACCTGCGGGTTGCCGGTGGCGGCGGTGATGTCGGCGGCCGCCCGTGCGCCGGCCTCCACCCGGCGGACGGCCAGCACCACCTCCGCGCCGGCACCGGCGAGCGCCCGCGCGGTCTCGATGCCGATGCCCGCGCCGCCGCCGGTCACCACGGCCCGGCGGCCGGTGAGGTCCACGTCCGCGAGCACCTCGGCGGCGGTCGAGGCGAAGCCGAACGGGGTGGTGATCAGCTCGGTCATGTCACTCCATCTGTCGATCGTGCGGTTGGTCCCCACCACCGTGCCCGGCCGTGACGGCGGTAGCCGGAGTCCCGGTTCTCCTGGTAGCGGGAGGACCAGGCTGCCCCCGCGGACGCGCCCCTACGATGAGCGGATGAGCAGGTCCGGACCGCTCGGCGACTACCTGCGCGCCCGTCGCGAGCTGGTCGGTCCGGCGGACGTGGGGCTCCCGCCGCACGGGCGACGCCGAGTCCCCGGGCTGCGCCGCGAGGAGGTGGCGCTGCTCGCCGGGATCAGCGCCGACTACTACCTCCGGCTGGAGCAGGGCCGCGACCGGCATCCCTCGGCGCAGGTCCTCGACGCGCTGGCCCGGGCCCTGCGGCTGGACGACGACGCCGCCGCGCACCTGCACCGGCTCGCCCGCTCCGCGCCACCCCGGCCGCCTCAGCGCCCCGAGCGGGTGCCGGTCGGCATCCGGCAGCTCGTCGCCTCCTGGACCGCCACGCCGGCGTTCGTGCACGGCCGGTACGCCGACGTGCTGTACGCCAACGCGGCGGCCAACGCGCTCTCCCCGGTCTTCACCGAAGGGGTGAACGTACTGCGCGCCGTCTTCCTCGATCCGGCCGCCCTGCACGCCTACCCGGTCACCGAAGCGATCGCCGCGAACGCGGTGGCCGGCCTGCGCACCCTCGTCGGCGTCGACCCGGACGACCCGCGGTTGGCCGCGCTGGTCGAGGAGTTGTCGTCGGGCAGCGACCGGTTCCGGCGGCTCTGGGCGCGCTACGACGTCGCGGCCCGCACCGGCGGTGGCGTGCGGACCCTGCGGCACCCGCGCGTCGGAGAACTCCGACTCCGGTACGAAAAGCTGCTGATCAGCGGCACCAGCCAGACCCTGGTGGTGTACCACGCCGACCCGGACAGCCCGTCCGCCCGGGCCCTCCGGGAGCTGACCCGCCCGGTCCCCTGAAGCCATCCCGCGCATCGGGATAATTGGATCCACAAGCGCGACACCGGACGACGCGCGGAGGTGGTGGGGTGGTGCAGGAGGAGATCCGTCGGCGCAATCTCGGCCGGCTGCTCCGACACGTCCACCTGGGCGGTTCGGTCTCCCGCGCCGTGCTGGCGGAGCGGATGGGCGTGAACCGCAGCACCGTCATGGCGCTGACCGGGGAACTCACCGCCGCGGGCCTGGTCCACGAAAAGATGCCGGCCGACACCGGCCGCGCGGGCCGGCCGTCGCTCGTGGTCCGGCCCGACGCCGCCCGGGCGTACGTGCTGGCGTTCGACGTCGCCGTGGACTGGCTGGTCGCCGCCCGGGTCGGCCTCGGTGGCGCCATCCTCGACCGCCGGCAGGCACCGCGCCCGCGGGCCGGCGCCGACCTCGACCGGGTGGCCAGGGTGCTCGCCGAGTTCGGCCGCCGGCTGCACGACGCGGCACCGCCCGACTCCGTGTGCGTCGGGGTCGGCGCGTCGTACTGCGGAATGATCCGGCCCGGCGACGGCATGGTCCGCTACGGACCGGAACTGGGCTGGGTGGACCAGGCGTTCGGCGCCGAACTCGGCCACCGGCTGGGACTCGGCCTGCCGGTGTCGGTGGGCAACGAGGCCCACCTCGGGGCGCAGGCCGAGCAGCAGCGCGGCGCGGGCGTCGGCTTCCAGAACCTGATCTACCTGCACGGCGACGTCGGTGTGGGCGGCGGGATCATCGTCGGCGGGAAACTGCTCAACGGCGACGGCGGATACGGCTGCGAGCTGGGGCACATGCTGGTGAACCCCAACGACGGTCGGCCCTGCGGGTGCGGCTCGCGCGGCTGCCTGGAGGCGGAGGTCGGCGAGCGCGCCCTGCTCGACGCCGCCCGACGACCCGCCGGGCTGACCGGCCGCGACGCCCTGCGTGACGTGGTGACCGACGCCGACCGCGGCGAGCCGGTCGCCCGCGACGCGCTGCGCCGCATCGGCGACTGGCTGGGCATCGGCGTGGCGAACCTGATCAACCTCTTCAACCCGGGCATCGTGATCTTCGGCGGGATGCTGCGCGACACGTACCCTGGCATGGCCGAACCGGTGCGCGCCCGCATCGCCGCCAACGTCCTGCCGGTCGCCAAGGAGCGGGTACGGCTACGCACCTCCGTGCTCGGCGACGACGCCACCCTGGTCGGCGCCGCCGAACTGGGCTTCTCCGCGCTGATGGCCGACCCGCTGGGCGTGCTCACCCGCGCGGCGGCGCCACCCGTCACCGCGGCCGGTGGCCCTGAGCGTCGACTCAGGCCCACTCCCCCGTGAACAGCGGGGCGACCGGGCGATCCCGGCGCCCGATCCGCAGGTCCCCGAAGATCGTGCTTCGCGCCGCCTGCTCGACCTCCGCGTCCAGGTCGATCCGCAGCTCCGCGGAGGCGTCGTGGGCGGCGCCGATGAGCACCAGCTCGGTTCCCGGGTGGTCGAGGAAGGCGGGCGGATCGAGCGGGGCGAAACGGCGCCCGTGGAACTTCTCCTGCAACGCGGCGGGCAGTGCGGCCTTCCGGGCCGCGCCGAGACCGACGCCGGGCGGGGAGGGCGCCCGGGGGTTCTTCACGGTGACGATGTAGCTCGCCTCCGGCTCGATGGCGAGCTCGCGCTGCGCCTCGCCGGGACGCGGCGGCAGTTCGAGCTCGTACGCGAGGTGGGTGTGGTCGTCGTGCCGGGCGATCACGTATGCCCCCTCCGCCGCGGGCCGGGCCGGCGGCTGCTCCCGCCCGCCGCGCGTCCGGGTCCGGTACCGGCGCGCCTGCAGGGCCTTGTGCAACTGCTCCGGCCGGTCCACCACCGCGTCGACGAACGCCCAGAAGCGGTCGTGCTCCCCGATGTCGGGCAGCCGCTTGCGCCCGACCACGAGCAGCCGCAGATGCCGCCCGTGCCAGGGGTGCAGCACCACCAGCAGCCGCTGGACCTCGGCCAGGGAATCGACGTGCTCCTCCTCGACGCGGGGACGGTAGAGGAAGTAGATGTCACCGTCCTCGAGCAGCTCGGCCATTCGCCCCGCGTACCCGGTCCGGCCGCCGATCAACGCCCTCGGACATGACCTGGAGAGGGCGGCGGGTGTGGCCGGGCCGCAACACGGTGAGCGCGCTGCATCAGCAAGATCCGGGCATGGCGGGGCCTGGCCACCCGCTACGACAAGACGCCCGCGAGCTACATGGCGGGGCTCCAGCTACGCGGATCCCCATCTGGATGCGCAGCCTCAACCCGGGCCCGCGGTAGCGGCGTCCGGCTGGCATGCCGGACGCCACCACCGTGCACGTCAGGCCGGCGAGTTGGCCGCTCGGCCGAGGTGCCGGGCGAAGAACCGGACCGCGCTGTCGGCCTCGAACCTGGGCAGTTCCTTGTGTCTGCCCGCGTTGGCGTGCAACGTCTTCTCCTTCGAGGCGAAGGCGTCGAACAGGGCGAGACCGGCCTCGCGCGGGATGTGCTCGTCGTCCCACTGGAGATCGAACTCGATCGGGATGGTGATCTGCTTCGCGTGCTCGGCCAGGACATCGGGCCAGTGCTGGCCGAAGACCGCGGCCGTGATCCTGGGTTCGCTCGCCACGAGCGGTACCCCGATTGCGGTGCCCATGTTGATGCCGAAGTAGCCGACCGGCCCGTCGGTGCCGATCTCCGGAAGTTCCTGGAGGGCGTCCAGGGCCGCCTGCCACTCGGGCACGGCGAGCTCCGCCAGGTGGGCGTTGTAGCGGACGACGATCGGGCCTTCCGGCTCGCCCGCCGCCCTCGCCCGGTACAGCTCGGCGATTTCCTGCTCGTCGTATGCCGTGCGCGGCCGGTCCCCGTGGCCGGGTGCGTCGATGACGGCGACGTGGAAGCCGCAGCCGGTCACGAGGAGGTGGGCGCGGCCCGCCATGGCCGGGTGCTTCTTGTGGTTGCCGCCACCGTGCCCCATCAGCACCAGGGGTGCCCACTCGGCGCCGGAGGCCGGGGACCAGAGGACGCCGGGGACCTCGCCCACGGTGAAGTCGCGTTCGATCATGCCGTTCGACGACGACTCGGCGCTGAACTGCACAGAGTGCATAGGGTGTTGCCTTTCGGGAGTGCCTTGTTGTTGAGGCGCTCCCGGCGACGTCTACGTCAGTCGCACGGCCGTGACGGGAAGGGGGAGCACCCACGTCGGTACAGCGTTCATGGGTCTCACCTCCTCGGGCGGTGTCACGTTGAGCCGCACGCTACTAGCCCGATGCTCATCCCTCCAAGGCTTTTCCCGGCCACGTGATCACGACTCCAGACAGGCCCTAGGTCCCGGTCGGCAGAGCCGATCTTCACTGGCGGGCCCGGGCTGGATGAACGAACGTGAAGGTGAGGGCATGCTGCGGCGGCGCGTCCCGGGGAGGGTGGAGCGCGATGGCGGGACAGCCGGCGACCGGTGCGGCCAAGGTCATCCCCACGCCCACCGATCGTCGCGCCGAGCCGAGGACCGTGACCGGCCTCAGCTCGGCCGAGGCGGCGGCCCGGCTGAGCGTCGACGGGCCGAACAGCGCGACCACGCCGCCCCGCCGGCACCTGGCCACCCGGATCCTGCGCCAGCTCACCGACCCCCTCGTCGCACTGCTGCTGGCCGCCGCGGTGGTCACCACGGCGCTGCGGGACTACCCGGACACCGCGGTGATCGTGCTGGTGGTGCTGGTCAACACCGCGATCGGGGTGGTGCAGGAGGTTCGGGCGGACCGGGCGATCGCCGCGTTGGACCGGCTCGCCGCGCCGACCGCGCGGGCGGTCCGCGACGGCCGGGATCTCATCCTGCCCGCTGCGGAGCTGGTCCGGGGTGACCTGGTCCGGGTCGAGGCCGGCGACGTGGTTCCCGCCGATCTGCTGCTCGCCGACGCCGCCCGGCTGCACCTCGACGAGTCGGCGCTGACCGGCGAGTCGGTGCCGGTCGCGCAGGGTGTCGGCGACGAGGTCAGCGCGGGCACGGTGGTCACCACCGGCCGGGCCACCGGCACGGTCGCGCGTACCGGCGCAGCGAGCGCGCTGGGCCGGATCACCGCTCTGGTCTCCGCCACCCGACCCGCCGCCACCCCGCTGCAACGCCGGCTGGCCTCCCTCGGCCGCGTCCTCGGCTTCGCGGCGGTGGTGCTGTCCGGTCTGGTGTTCATCATCGGCGTGCTCGGCGGCCGGCCGGTGGTGGACATGGCGGTCACCGCGGTGAGCCTGGTGGTCGCGGCGGTGCCCGAGTCGCTACCGGCCGTGGTCACCCTCGCCCTCGCGCTCGGCGCCCGGCGGATGGCGGGGGCGCGGGCGATCCCCCGCCGGCTGCACGCCGTGGAGACCCTCGGCTCGGTCACGGTGATCGCCTCCGACAAGACCGGGACGCTCACCGAGGGCCGGATGGCGGTGCAGCACGCCGTCACCCGGGACGGGTCCCGGTACGGGGTCACCGGCCGGGGGTACGCGCCGGACGGCGCGGTGCACCACCGCGGGCGACCGGTGACCGTCCCGGACGAACTGCGCCGGCTGGCGCGGGCCGGGCTGCTGTGCAACGACGCGACGCTGGGCCCGCCCACCGCGCAACGGCCGGACTGGGCCGCCGTCGGCGACCCGCTCGAGGCGGCGCTGGTCGCGTTCGCCGCCCGCTGCGGGCTGGACCCGGAGCGCACCCGAGCCGCCTGGCCGCGGATCGCCGAGCACCCGTTCGACCAGGACCTGCGCCGGATGACCACCGTGCACCGGGCGTGCGACGGCCGGTACCTGGTGGCCTGCAAGGGGGCGCCGGAGAGCGTCCTGACCGCGCCGCTGGTCGACGCCACCACGGTGGAGATCGCCGAGCTGACCGCCGCCGCGCGCCGGCTGGCCGGTGCGGGCCTGCGGGTGCTCGCGGTCGCCTCCGCCGTCGTGGACGCCCCGCCGGCCGACCCGGCCCGGCCGACCGGGCTGCACCCTGCGGGGCTGGTGGCGGTCGGTGACCCGCTGCGCGCCGGCGCCACCGACATCGCCGGCAGCTTCGACGCGGCCGGCGTACGCCTGCTGCTGATCACCGGCGACCATCCGGCGACCGCCGCCGCGATCGGCGGGCAGCTCGGCCTCTGGCGCGAGGGTGACCCGCTGGCCTGCGGTGACGACGGCGACCTGGCGCGGGCGCACCCGCGGACCCGGGTGTACGCCCGTACGCAGCCGGAGCAGAAGCTCGACATCATCGCCGGGTTGCAGTCCCAGGGGCACGTGGTGGCGATGACCGGCGACGGCGTCAACGACGCCCCGGCGCTGCGCCGGGCCGACATCGGAGTGGCCATGGGCGGCGGCACCGAGGTGGCCCGGCAGGCCGCCGACCTGGTGCTGGTCGACGACGACCTGTCCACGGTGGCGACGGCGATCGGTGAGGGTCGCCGGATCTACGCCAACATCCGCAGGTTCCTGCGCTACGCCCTGTCCGGCGGGGTCGCCGAGATCGCGGTGATGCTGCTCGGCCCGCTGTTCGGGCTGGCTGTGCCGCTGCTGCCGGCGCAGATTCTCTGGGTCAACCTGCTCACCCACGGGGTGCCGGGGGTGGCCCTGGGCGCGGAGCCGGCGGAGCCCGGCATCCTGCGCCGCGCGCCCCGTTCCCCGCAGGAATCGGTGCTCGGCGCGGGGCTCGGCCGCGACGTGCTGCTCACCGGTGGACTGATCGCGGCCGTGGTGCTCGGCGCAGGGCTGCTCGCCGCCCGGTGGGACCGCCCCTGGCAGTCGGTGGTGTTCGTGGTGCTGGGCCTGGCACAGCTCGGCGTCGCGCTCGCGGTACGGGCGCCCCGCACGCGCGGCGCGCGGCACCGCAACGGCGCCCTGCTGGCCGCGGTGGCGGTCTCAGCGCTGCTGCAGTTGGCCGGTGTGCTGCTGCCGCCGCTGCGGGGCCTGCTCGGTACCCGGCCGCTGGGCGTGGCGGAGCTGCTGGCCTGCGCCGTGGTGAGCACGCTGCCCGCACTGGTGCTGCGGCTGACCCGCAACGGGACGGCCGGCGCCTCGGGACGGTCGACGTCGGGCGGCCCCGGTGGGGCGACCGCGCCCGCCACCGGTGGCAAGGAGGCCAGGATGGATACCAGGAAAGCCACAACCAGTGGGGGTGAGGTGGCATGACCAGCGACAGCGGGGCCCCGGTCCTGGTGGGCGTCGACGGTTCGGCGATCGCGTTGGACGCGGTCCGCAGCGCCGCCCGGAGCGCGGCGCTGCGGCGGCGGCCGCTGCGGATCGTGCACGCGTTCATCTGGCCGCTGATGGGCGTACCGGTCGGCCCGGACCCGAGCGGCCCGCCCACTGGCGGCCTGCGTCACCAGGCCGAGCGGTACGTCGCCGAGGCGGTGGCCGAGGCCGGCAAGGTGGCGCCGGACGTACCGGTCACCGGCGCGGTGGTCGACGGTGCGCCGGTCCCGGTGCTGCTCGACGAGGCCCGCGACGCCGCGCTGCTGGTGCTCGGCAACCGGGGGCTCGGCGGCTTCGCCGGCCTGCTGATCGGATCGGTCACCGTACAGGTGTCCGCCCGCGCGCAGTGCCCGGTGCTGGTCGTGCGGGGCGAGCCGCACGCGGACGGTCCGGTGGTGGTCGGCGTGGACGGCTCCGAGTGCTCCACCGAGGCGGTCGGGTTTGCCTTCGACGAGGCGGCCTGGCGCGGCGCCGCGCTGGTCGCGGTGCACGCCTGGCTCCACCCGACGCCGGTCGCCCCGGGCGACATGCTGCCGCTCGTCTACGACCTGGACGCGCTCGCGGCGGAGGAGGAACGAGTTCTCGCCGAGTCCGTCGCCGGCTTCGCCGAGCGGTACCCCGACGTGTCGGTCCAGCACCGGTTGGTGCGCGGCTCCGCGGCCGGAGCCCTGGTCGAGGAGTCGAAGGCCGCCCAGCTCGTGGTCGTCGGCGCGCACGGCCGAGGGGCCCTCGCCGGGCTGCTGCTCGGTTCGGTCAGCCATGCCGTGCTGCACCACGCGCACTCCCCGGTGGTCATCGTGCGGCACCCGCGAACCGCCTCACGGTCCTGAGCCCGTCCGCGACCGGCGTGTGATCGGGCGCGGAACGGGTAGACCGCCGCGCCGTGCGACCGGACATGCCGGTCGACGGCACCGGTGTCACCACAACTCGGGGGATTGATGTCGGACGCGCCAGCCCGGTCGGAGCGGCCGCCGAAGGAGGTCGTCGAGCTGCGGGTGCACGGCGTCTCGGGCGCCGGGGCGGAGCAGGTGCTGGACCGGCCGAACGTCCGGCAGGTCGCCGGGGACCGTAGCGGCGGCTTCTACCGCACGCGTCCCGGCTATCCGGACACCACCGGCGCGGGTGGGGTGACGCTGGAGGCGTACCGGTGGCGGGACCTGCCGTCCGGGACGGCCATGCGCACGCTGTCGCTGGTGTTCCTGCTGCCGTTCATGCTCTGCAACATGGCGATCTGGATGCGCCCGGGCGGCTTCGGGTTGCCGGGCGTCACCGTGAAGGGCCTGTGCCGGCTGCTCGCGCTGACCCTCACCGCGTTGTACGTGGTCGCCGTGGCCGGGGTGGCGCTGGACCTGGTCGCCTGGAAGTGCATGGCGGTCTCCCGGTGCCTGTCCGGGCGGAGTTGGCTGTCCTGGCTGGGTGGGCGCCCGGTCGGGATGCGGCTGGCACTGCTGGCGCTCGTGCCGACCGCCGCGATCGCGTTGGTCTGGCGGCTCGGCACCCGGCCGGGGTGGCCGTTGGCGGAGTTCCGCGGCCCGTCGACGATGGCCAGCGTGCACCAGCTCACGGCGGTGGGCCAGTGGGACGCCGCACCGCTGGTCGCGCGGCTGCGTGCGATCCACGTCGCCGCCGCGCTGGCCACCCTGGACGGCGTGTTGCTCAGCGCGCGAACCGCGGGAGGCGCGGCAGGCGCCTGGGCCGTGGCCCTGGCCGTGCTCACCGGGGTCGTCCTCGCCGCCTGTGTCGCGCTGGTCTGTGCGCACCCGGTGATCGACCGGACGGAGCGGAGCCCGGCCATCGACCGGAGCCTTCTTCGCCTGCGGGCCGGGACGGGCCTGCTCACCGTCGTGGTGCTGGTCGCGGTCGCCGTCGACCCGGCCTCGTGGCCCGCCGTAACGAGCCTGCCCGGGTACGGCAGGATCGTCGGCGCGCTCTTCCTGACGCAGACCGCCCTGCTGGTCGTGCTCGGGCTGGCGGTGCTCTGGGCGCGGGGCAGGGCCCGGGGCGGCTCCCGGCTACGGGCGCTCGGCGCCCCGGTGATCGGCGCGGTCGCCACCGGGCTGGCGGTCGCCTTCTCCGCCGAACTCGTGTACCGGGTGGCGGACCTCCTGGACCGCAACGCGCCGACCGCCGAGCGGCTGGCCAGCAGCCCACCGCTGGCCTACAAGTGGGCGATCTTCGGCTTCTTCCTCGCGGTCGCGGTCGCCTCGGTGGCCGCGGCGACGGTGGCGGTGCTGTCCGGACCGGCCCGCCGACGCGCGGCGGCGGAGATCCTCGCCCGCGACTTCCCCGATGCGCCGCCCGGGTCCGGACCCCGGCTGCGGCAGGTGCAGAAGGTGATCGCCCGGGCCCGGTTCACCGAACGGCTGACCCCGCTGGCCCTCATCTACGCCTCGCTCGCCGGACTCGGCATGGCCACCAGCACGCTGGGGATGGTCCGGCAGTATCCCGGCGACCTGATCGACCGCTGGACACCGATCCCGGCGGATCTGGTCAACTTCGCCCTCGGCGCCGGCAGTTACGCCATCGCCGCCGTCGTCGTCGGTCTGATCGTCGGCGGGCTCTTCGCGTACCGGACCCCGGAGTTCCGCCGCTACGTCGGCGTGCTGTGGGACGTGGGCACCTTCTGGCCCCGCGCCGCGCACCCGTTCGCGCCCCCCTGCTACGCCGAACGGGCCGTGCCGGAGCTCAGCCGCCGGATCGCCTACCTCACCGGGCAGGGCCGGGCGGTGCTGCTGACCGGGCACAGCCACGGCTCGGTGCTGCTCACCGCGGCGGTGCTGCAACTACCGGCGCACACCGTCGACCGGGTGGCCCTGCTGACGTACGGCTCCCCCATGCGCCGGCTGTACGCGCGGTGGTTCCCCGCGTACGTCCACGACGAGGTGCTCCGCGAGGTGGGACAGCGGGTCGGCTGGCGGTGGATCAACCTGTGGCGGGACACCGACCCGATCGGCGGCTGGATCTTCTCGCCGCACCGGCCGGGCGAGCCGGCCACCGTCACCGGGCCGCCGGCGTCGGTCGACCGGCGGCTGCCGGACCCGCCGGGCGTGGTGGCTGCGCCCAGCGACACGGTGCCGCCCCCGATCGTCGGGCACTGGCCCGGCGAGACCGACCCGCGCTTCGCCGACGCCGTCCGCGAGCTCGCCGACCGGTTACGGGGCACGACGTCACCGAACAGCTGACGCGCCGGCGCGGAGCTCGGTCCCGCCCGAGCCGCCCCTACCCGTGCAGCCAGCGTTCCAGATAGGTCAGCACTCCGGTCAGCTCCGCGCCACCGGCCCGGTAGCCGATGTGACCGTCGGGGCGGATCAGATACAGGCCACCGACGCCGGCGGTGAGCCCGAGGCGTCGCCACAGCCGCGCGGCCGACACCTGCGTGGCGTCGGGTTCGGACAGCCGGTGCACGTCGAGCCGGCCGGCGTACCGCCGGGTCAACGCCGCGGTCCCGGCGCTCGACCATGCTGCGGGCGGCCCGCACAGCAGCAGGTGCCACCTCGGCGCGGCCGTCAGCCCGTGGAGTGTGCCGCCGTCCGGGAGCGGGGCGTCGGGCAGCCGGTCGCCGGCGCGGGGGCCGGTGGCCGGCGCGCGTGGTCCCTCCGCCGACAGCGGGCTGTCGCGGTAGGTGATGCCGAGCTGGGAGACGGTGCGGAAGGCGGTGGAGCGGACGAACCGGGGCGCCAGCACGAGCGGGATGAGGGCGGGGGCGATCCGGGTACGCATGAACCGGACGACGGGGTTCGTGGAGGTGGCGACGTTGAACGCCCGGTCGGTGAAACGCAGCACCAGCCGACCCACCGGCGCCCGTTCCGTCTCGTAGGTGTCCAGCAGGCTCGGGTCGGCCCCGCCGCGCACCGTCTGCGCGATCTTCCAGCCCAGGTTGACGGCGTCCTGGATGCCGGTGTTCATGCCCTGCGCGCCGGCCGGGCTATGGATGTGGGCGGCGTCGCCGGCCAGGAAGATCGGCCCGCTGCGGTAGCGGGTCGCGGCGCGGTGGTGCAGCCGGAAGTTGGTCATCCAGACCGGCCGGCGCAGCCGTACGGTTCCGCGGGTGTAGGCGTCGGCGAACGCCTGGACCTCCGCCAGCGTCACCGGAGCGTCCGGCGGGACCACGTCGGTGGGCGGCCGCATGACCAGCAGCCGCCAGCCGGCCGGGTGGCCGAGGGGGAAGAAGAACAGCATCCCGCGCTCCGACAGGAACGCGTGCGCCATGCCCGGCTCGATGCCGTCGGCGTCGAGGTCGGCCAGGACGAACGTCTGCGGGTACGCGCCGCCGGCGAACTCGATCCCGGCGAGGCGCCGGACGGTGCTGTGCGCGCCGTCGCAGCCCACCACGTACCGGGCCGGTACCGGCTCCGTCCGGCCGTCCGCGTGGCGCAGGGTGGCCCGTACGCCGTCACCGCTCCGGTCCAGTCCGGCCAGCTCGACGCCGCGCTCCACCCGGGCGCCGGCTGCGGCCACGTGCTCACCCAGGATCCGCTCGGTCTCGGCCTGCGACAGGAGCAGCAGATACGGGTACGCGGTGTCCTTGAGACCGAGGTCGAACAGCGGCACCGAGCGTGCCCGGCCCCGCGCGTGCAGGCACAGCCGGACCGCGGTGTTGCCGGCGGCCACCAGCTCGCCCGTCGCGCCGAGACCGGCGAGCACCTCCAGCGTGCGGGGCTGGATCGCCAGCGCTCGGGACTCGTGGACCCGGTCCGCGGCGCGGTCGATCAGGCGGACCCGTACCCCGAGGGCCGCCAGTTGGGCGGCCAGCGTCAGTCCGGTCGGCCCCGCTCCGACCACCAGGACATCGAGCCCGACCGTGCCGGGCGGAGCTGCTTCCTGATGATCGGCCATCCCGGCTCCCCCGACTCGTCGGTGTCACCCCTCATGGTGGCACCGACGGTGAGCCGTCCACGACGCGACACGGCAGCGGGACCGCCCGGCTCGCGGGTGCGGCTGTCAGGCGTCGTGACGGTCGTCGGCCGGCAGGCTCGGCGGGGTGGCCGGCTCGGCGGCCTGGCCGGGCTGACCGAGCTGGGCGACGTGGGTCGGGTCGAGGACCCGGGAGAGGAAGGAGCGGGTCCGCTCGTGCCGCGGCGCGCCGAGCACCTCCTGCGGCGGCCCCTGCTCGACCACCACGCCGCCGTCCATGAAGACGACCCGGTCGGCGACGTCGCGGGCGAACGCCATCTCGTGGGTCACCACCATCATCGTCATGCCGTCCTCGGCCAGCTCGCGCATCACGGTGAGCACGTCGCCGACCAGTTCGGGGTCGAGCGCGGAGGTCGGCTCGTCGAAGAGCATCAGCTTGGGGTCCATCGACAGCGAGCGGGCGATCGCGACGCGCTGCTGCTGGCCGCCGGAGAGCTGGGCCGGGAACGCGCCGGCCTTGTCGGTCAGGCCGACCCGCTCCAGGTTGTGCCGCGCGACCCGTTCGGCCTCGGCGCGACCGCGCCGCAGCACCCGGCGCTGGGCGATGGTGAGGTTTTTCAGCACGGTCAGGTGCGGGAAGAGGTTGAACGACTGGAAGACCATGCCGATGCCGCGGCGCACCGCGTCGATCTCGACATCGGGGTCGGTCATCTCGGTCCCGCCGACCCAGATCTTGCCGGCGGTCGGCTCCTCCAGGAGGTTGACGCAGCGCAGCAGCGTCGACTTGCCGGACCCGGACGGTCCGATGACGCACACCACCTCGCCGTGACCGACCTCGAAGTCGATGCCCTTGAGCACTTCGAGCGACCCGAAGGACTTGTGCAGGTCGCGGATCTCGACGGCGGGACGGGGTTGGTTGGTCGTCATGTGGGTCACCGAGCCTTGGCGTAGCGGAGTTCGAGGCGTCGTACCACCTGGGACAGGGGCAGGGTGATGATCAGGTAGGTGAGGCCGGCCACCAGCAGCGGGGTGGCGTTGACCCGGTCGTTCAGCGTGTCGCGGCCGAACTTGGTGACCTCGATGGTCTGCGCCGTCACGCCGAGCACGTACGCCAGCGACGAGTCCTTGGTGAGCAGGATCAGCTCGTTGGTCAGCGGCGGGATCACGATCCGGAACGCCTGCGGGATGACGATGGTGCGCATCGCGGTGAAGTGCGACATGCCGAGGGTGCGCGCCGCCTCCATCTGTCCCTTCGGCACGGCCTGGATGCCGGCCCGGATGGTCTCGGCCATGTACGCCGCGGCGGTCAGGCCGAGACCGATCGTGATCGACCCGAACACTCCGCCCGGAATCTCCCGCTCTGGAAACGCGATGGGGATGCCGTACCCGACGAGGAAGAGCACCAGCAGCGCGGGCAGCCCCCGGAACAGCTCGATGTACCCGGTCGCCACCCAGCGGTACGGGGCCACCCGGGACAGTCGCATCAGCGCGAGAACGGTGCCGAACACCAGGCCGAAGGCGAACGCGCCGAGGGTGTAGAGGATCGTGTTGCGCAGCGCGACGGTGATGACCGTCGGGAACATCGACTCGATGATGTCGACGCGGAAGAACGCTTCCCTCAGCCGGCCCCAGTCCGCGGCGAGGGCCACCACGGCGATGACGGCGACGAAGGCCAGGTACTGGAGCCAGAGGGACAGCCGCTCGCGCTGGCGGCGTCGCAGCTTCACGGTTCGACGCTCCTGACTGTGCGGGGGTTACCGACGCGGAGGGCGCGCCGCTGGGGCGCGCCCTCCGACCGAGAGGGTGGGTCAGGCGTTCGGCTTCTTGCCGATCCACTTCTCGTAGATCGTGTCGTACGTGCCGTCCTGCTTGGCCTTGGCCAGCACGTCGTTGATCTTCTTGAGCAGCTCCGGGTTGGCGTCCTTCTTCACCGAGAAGCCGTACTGCTCGCCGGTGTCGAACTCGGCGGCCACCTCGAACCCGCCCTGGTGCTCCTTGATGTACTCGGTCCAGACCGGCAGGTCGTTGATCGCGGCCTCGATCTGGCCGTTGGCCAGGGCCTGCTGCTCGGCGGCGAGGTCCTCGAACTCGACGAGCTGCAGCCCCTTCTCCTGCTCGAACTTCTTGGCGTAGTCGCGGCCGGTGGTCGCGGCCTGGACGCCGACCTTCTTGCCCTTGAGGTCGTCGAGCGACTTGTAGGTCTTGCCGGTCTTGACCAGCATGGCCTGGGTCGCGTCGAAGTACGGGTCGGAGAAGTCCATCACCTTCTGCCGTTCTTCGGTGATGGTCATGCCGGCGGCGGCCGCGTCGCACTTGCCGGTGTTCAGGTCCTGGCCGGACTTGATCCCCTCGAACGGCGTGTCGACGATCTTCTGCTCGACGCCCAGGTCCTTGGCGACCAGGTCCATGACGTCCACGTCGAAACCGATCACCTTGCCGTTGGCGTCCTTGGACTGGAACGGCGCGTAGGGCAGGTGGGTGCAGACGGTCAACTTGCCCTTCTCGACGAGCTTGACCCCGTTCGCCTGGACCTCGCCGTTCTCCTTCTTGGCGCATCCGGCGCTCACCGCGAGGGCGGCGATCGCCACGACGAGGCCAGCCTTGCGGGCGGCGCTCTGGAACTTCACGGCTGTGTCCCTCCGTTCGACCCCGGTATGACGGGCAGCCAGGGCTGGTGCAAAGACGGTGTGACAGGCGACGCTACCCGATCCGAGGAGTCGCACCAAGATCACGACTGGGCTCCGCGTCCAAGATGTGACCGTTTCCGCTCAGGCAAAGCCGGCATTTGCCTCATAGCCTCGCGCAAGGCGCATGTCCGGATTAAGCGATCGCCACCTTGCCAGCAAGGATTGAACGGTGGTTCACTTCTTGCGTGGCCTACCGGAGCACCGAGCGGGTGAGAGCTCGGCTGAGCGCCTCCCGGCAGCGGATCATCACCGCCGCGCTGGAGATCATGGCCGGGCACGGCTACGCCGGATGTTCCGTCGCCGCGGTGGCCGAACGGGCCGGCGTGGCAACCGGCAGCGTCTACCGCCACTTCCCCACCAAGTCCGACCTGTTCGCCGAGGTGTTCCGCACCGCCTCGCAGCGCGAGGTGGACGCCGTCGCGCGGGCCGCGGCGCTGCGGGCCACCGTCGCCGAGCAGATGTCAGCCGTCGTCGAGACGTTCTCCGGCCGCGCCCTGCAGTCCCCGCGGCTGGCGTACGCACTGCTCGCCGAACCGGTCGACCCGGCCGTCGACGCCGAGCGGCTGGTCTTCCGCCGGGCCTACGCCGAACTGATCGCCGGCCACGTCGCGGCGGGGGTGGCGCGCGGCGAACTACCCCCGCAGGACCCGGACCTGACCGCGACCGCGCTGGTCGGCGCCCTGGCCGAGGCCATGGTCGGTCCGCTGGCCGCCGGCGTCGCCGGTCCGGACACCATCCCCAACCTGGTCACCTTCATCCACCGCGCGCTGGGAGTAACGCCGTGACGACACACCAGGTCCTCAACCAGGTACCCCCGCTGGCCGGCTACGACGCGGCGGACGACCCGGCACTGCTCGACGGACTCGACCGCGAGGGCGCCGGCTGGGCCGCCGCCGAACTGCACGAGCTCGGCCGCCTCGGCGGCACCGAGCAGGCGATCGAGTACGGGCGGCTGGCCAACGAACACCCGCCGGTGCTGCGCACCCACGACCGCTACGGCCACCGGATCGACGAGGTGGAGTTCCACCCGGCCTGGCACGAACTGATGCGCACCGCGGTCACCCACGGCCTGCACGCCGCGCCCTGGGCCGACGACCGGCCGGGCGCGCACGTGGCCCGGGCGGCCAAGTTCTACACCTGGCGCCCCGACGCCGGCCACGGCTGCCCGATCTCGATGACCTACGCGGCCGTGCCGGCGCTGCGGCACAGCCCGGAACTGTCCGGACGGTACGAACCGCTGCTCACCGCGACGGCGTACGACTTCGGCCTGCGCGCGCCGCTGGGCAAGCAGGGGCTGCTGGCCGGCATGTCCATGACGGAGAAACAAGGCGGCTCGGACGTACGCGCGAACACCACCACCGCCCACCCCGAGCCGGACGGCAGCTACCGGCTCGTCGGGCACAAGTGGTTCACCTCCGCGCCGATGTGCGACATCTTCCTCACCCTCGCCCAGGCGCCCGGCGGGCTCACCTGCTTCCTCGTCCCGCGGATCCTGCCGGACGGCACGCGCAACCCGATGCGCCTGATGCGCCTCAAGGACAAGCTCGGCAACCGGTCCAACGCCTCGGCGGAGATCGAGTACGAGCACGCGACCGCCTGGCGCGTCGGCGACGAGGGCCGAGGCGTACGCACCATCATCGACATGGTCAACCTGACCCGCCTCGACTGCGTCATCGGCGCGGCGGCCGGCATGCGCCAAGGGGTGATCACCGCCGCCCACCACGCCACCCACCGGCAGACCTTCGGCCGCTACCTGGTCGACCAGCCGCTGATGCGCAACGTGCTCGCCGACCTCGCGGTCGAGTCCGAGGCCGCCACCGTCCTCATGATGCGCCTCGCCGGAGCGACCGACCGGTCCGCGCGCGGCGACGCCGACGAAACCGCCTTCAAGCGGCTCGCCCTCGCCGTCGGCAAGTACTGGGTCTGCAAGCGCTGGCCGGCGCACGCCGCCGAGGCCCTCGAATGCCTGGGCGGCAACGGCTACGTCGAGGAGTCAGGCATGCCCCGGCTGTTCCGCGAATCCCCCCTGAACTCGATCTGGGAGGGCTCCGGCAACGTCGCCGCGCTGGACGTGCTGCGCGCCCTCACCCGGGAGTCCCAGGTCATGGAGGCGTTCCGGGTCGAGGTGACCGCCGCCGCCGGCGCCGACGCCCGGCTCGACGCCGCGCTGCGCCAGGTGCAGGCCGACCTGTCCGACCACGACGACCTCGAACTGCGGGCCCGCCGCGTCGTCGAACGGCTCGCCCTGGTCCTGCAGGGATCGCTACTGGTCCGGCACGGGCACCCCGCCGTCGCCGACGCCTTCTGCGCCTCCCGCCTCGGCGGCGACCACGGCCAGGCGTTCGGCACCCTGCCCAGCGGCATCGACTTCGCCACGATCATCTCCCGCGCCACCCCCAAGGTGGACTGACCCGCAGCACCGGGGGCCTCCGCCCGACCCCACCACGACGGTCCCGGCCGCTACGATCGGCGGACAACGCCCACTATGGACAGGGAGGTCGCGGTGGCCGACACGACGTCAGGCGTACGCCCCGTGCCCGAGCAGCCGTCGTCGCGGATCGACCCGTCCGTGCCGCACCCGGCCCGCCGCTACGACTACTGGCTCGGCGGCAAGGACAACTTCGCGGTCGACCGCCGCTCCGGGGACGCCGTCGCCGAGGCGTACCCGGCGATCCGGACCACGGTGATCGAGAACCGGCGGTTCCTGCACCGGGCCACCCGCCACCTGGCCGGCACGGCCGGGATCCGGCAGTTCCTGGACATCGGCACCGGCATCCCCACCAGCCCGAACCTGCACGAGGTCGCCCAGGGCATCGCCCCCGAAGCGCGGATCGCGTACGTCGACAACGACCCGATCGTGCTCGCGCACGCACGCGCCCTGCTCAGCAGCACGCCGGAGGGGGCCACCGCCTACGTCGACGCGGACCTGCGCGAGCCGGAGAAGATCCTCGCCCACCCCGAGGTGCGGGCCACGATCGACTTCGACCGGCCGGTCGGGTTGATGCTGGTGGCGGTCCTGCACTTCCTCACCGACGCCGACGACCCGTACGCGATCACCCGCCGGCTGGTCGAGGCGCTCCCGTCGGGCAGCTTCCTGGTGATCTCCCACGCCACCACGGACCTCGTCCCCCGCGACATCGCGGCGACCGCGGCGCCGGTCACCACCAGCAGCATGATCGACATGGCGTTCCGCAGCAGGGACCAGTTCGCCGCGTTCTTCGCCGGCCTCGAACTGGTCGAGCCGGGCATCAGCCCGGTCACCGAGTGGCGACCGGACGACGCGCCCGAGCAGCGCCGGCCGGCGGCGCAGGCGTCCATGTACGCGGCGGTGGCCCGCAAGCCCTGATCCGGCGGAAACTGGCGCCACCGACCTGAGCTACGGGTCAGGCGTCGACGGTCAGGCGGACCGTGACCGGGTCGCCGACCTCCAGCCCTTCGGCCTTCCGCACCGACGCCTTCACCGGCACGATGTAGCGGCCGTCCTTCGGCCACAGCGACGTCGCCCAGCCGGTGCCGCCGATCCGTGCCGTCACCGGGATCATGCCCCAGCCGTAGGTCACCAGCGCGGCGGCCGCCTCCAGTTCACCGCACTGCTCGTCGGGAACGGTGACGAAGTGCCACGGCGCGGGCCCCCGCCAGAACCACATCTCGCCGGTGAACTCCATGTTCATCGGTCCAGGATAGGAGTCGCGCTGCTCGCCGAGCGGCGCTCCAACGGCGCGATCGCGGCGCGGCTGCACGTCACCGAGGCGACCGCCGGCAAGCACGCCGGCGACATCCTGACCGAACTGGACCCGCCGCCCCGCGACCACACCAACCGACGGGTGCTGGCGGTCCTCACCTACCTGGGGGCCCGCCCCGCGGCACCCTGAGAACGGGGTTGCGGAGATAAACGATCTTCGACCAGGATGCCTTGACCGTCCCGCCGGCCACCGGCGGACCCGACCCGGCGAGGAATCCCGCATGCAGCCGTCGTACCCGGCCCCGACCCAACGGCGCAACGTCTGGATGTGGGCGGGCGCCGCCGCCGGGTTCGGGCTCGCCGTCACCTCCTTTCTGGGGGCCCGGCACGCGCACCCCGCCGCCGCGCCGAGCCGGCCGCCGGCGGAGAACTTCGTGGTCACCGGCGCGGTGGTGCTCGACGGCGGCACGTCCTTCATCCCCGACGACCACGGCGGCTGCGCCGGCACGGGCGGCCACGCCGACATCAAGGACGGCACCCCGGTGCTCCTCACCACCGGCGCGGCAATGGCCGGCGGGCGGCTGACCGACGGGCGGACGCTCACCGACGGCACGTGCCGGTTCTGGTTCGCCGTGCGGGGGGTCCCGGCCGGCCAGGACACCTACCTGCTCATGGTCGCGGGCCAGGACCCCCGCCAGTTCACCGAACAGGAACTCAAGAGCACGGTGGTGACCCTGCGCCTCGGCTGAGGGCAGGGTCGCCGGTCAGAGGTTCAGCGGCGCGGGGTCGGTCGCCAGTTCCCGGAACCGCTCGCGCGGGTCGGGCACCAACCGGCGGGCGGACAGGTCGAGCAGGCCGCCCACCCCGGTCACCGTGGCGACCTGGGTGCCGTCGGGCCGGGTGAGGTCCTGCACGATCTGGAAGGTCTTGCCGTCACCCCAGCGGAACTCGCAGGTCACGTCCACCTCGTCGCCACCGCGCAGCTCCCGCAGGTACCGGACGGTGACCTCCAGGGCGACCGGTCCCACGCCGCTGCCGATGAGCCGGTCCTGCGAGATGCCGGCGGCGCGCAGGCACTCCCAGCGGGCGTGCTCGCTGTACTGGAGGTACACGGCCTGGTTCAGGTGGCCCTGGGTGTCGAGCTCGTAGCCGCGGACCGTGACACGTACCCGGAACGGATCTCCCATGCCGGGCAGCCTAGCGGCGGCCCTGGCGCGGGCCGCGACATCTTGCGACGCTGTGGACTGTGTATGACTACGACCTGTTGGTGCTGGGCTCGGGGCCCAGCGGTCAGAAGGCCGCGATCGCCGCGGCCAAGCTCGGCAGGCGGGTTGGCATCGTGGACCGGCGCGACATGATCGGCGGGGTGTGCATCAACACCGGCACCGTCCCGTCCAAGACCCTGCGCGAGGCGGTGCTCTACCTGACCGGCCTGAGCCAGCGGGACCTGTACGGCAGCAGCTACCGGGTCAAGGAGGAGATCACGGTCAGCGACCTGGCCGCGCGGACCCAGCACGTGATCAGCCGGCAGACCGATGTCATCCGCAACCAGCTGGCGCGTAACCGGGTCGCGATGATCACCGGCACCGGACGGTTCGCGGACGCGCACGCGGTCTGGGTCGACGGTGGCTCCGGGCGCGAGTCCAAGGTCACCTTTGACAAGATCATCATCGCCGCCGGCACCCGCCCGGCCCGTCCGGACAGCGTCGACTTCGACGACCGGACGATCGTGGACTCGGACGGCGTCATCAACCTGCAGGCCGTGCCCCGCAGCATGGTCGTGGTGGGCGCCGGCGTGATCGGCATGGAGTACGCCTCCATGTTCGCCGCGCTCGGCACCAAGGTGACCGTGGTGGAACGCCGCGACCGGATGCTCGACTTCTGCGACGAGGAGGTCGTCGAGTCGCTCAAGTACCACCTGCGCGACCTGTCGGTGACGTTCCGCTTCGGCGAAGAGGTCGCGGCGGTGGAGAAGCACCAGACCGCCGCGCTGTGCATCCTGAAGAGCGGCAAGAAGATCGTCGCGGACACGGTCATGTACTCGGCCGGCCGCCAGGGCCAGACCGACGACCTGGCGCTGGACGCGGCCGGGCTGACGGCGGACAGGCGCGGCCGGATCACGGTCGACGCGAGCTACCGCACCGCCGTGGACAACATCTACGCCGTCGGCGACGTGATCGGCTTCCCGGCGCTGGCGTCCACCTCGATGGAGCAGGGCCGGCTCGCCGCGCAGCACGCCTGCGGCGAGCCCGTCCGCGAACTGCCCGAACTGCAGCCGATCGGCATCTACACCATCCCGGAGATCAGCTTCGTCGGGAGGACCGAGGAGGAGTTGACCAACAGCTCGACACCGTTCGAGGTCGGCATCGCGCGCTACCGCGAACTGGCCCGCGGCCAGATCGTGGGCGACTCCTACGGCATGCTGAAACTGCTCGTCTCGCCGGACGACGGCCGGCTGCTCGGCGTGCACGTGTTCGGCACCGGCGCCACCGAGATCGTCCACATCGGGCAGACGGTGATGGGCTGCGGTGGCACCGTCGACTACCTGGTCGACACGGTGTTCAACTACCCGACCCTGGCGGAGGCGTACAAGGTGGCCGCCCTGGACGCCTCCAACAAGATCCGCAACATCACCCGGATCGACGGCTGACCCGAAAGCCGCGCGGCCGATCAGTCGAGGCAGAACTCGTTGCCCTCCGGGTCGGCCAGCACGAGGTGACCGGCGCCGAGCGGAGGAGCGGGCTCGTGGCGCTGGAGCCGGGTCGCGCCGTGGGCGACGAGCCGCTCAGCCTCCGCCTCCAGGGCCGCCATCCGCGCCTCGCCGGTACGCCCGGGCGCGGCTCGCACATCGAGGTGCACGCGATTCTTGGCCTGCTTTGGCTCCGGCACCCGCTGGAAGAACAGCCGCGGCCCGGAGCCCTCGGGGTCGACCAGCGCCGAGGCGTCGTTGCGGCGCTGGGGCGGCACGCCCATCGCCGCCAGGGCCCGCTCCCACGACTCGAAGCCTGCGGGCGGGTCCTGCAGCCGGTAGCCGAGGACCTCGGCCCAGAACGCCGCCAACCCGGCCGGGTCCGAGCAGTCGAAAGTGATCTGGACGTCGTGGGCCATCTCAACTCGCCTTTCGCCGGGTCTGCCGGTGGGTGTGCAGGTGAGGGTTGGTCCGGTGCCGGGCGAGCCGGTCTCCGCCCAGCGGGTTGCAGGTCTGTTCGGTCATGGCGCCAGCCTCCCCCGGATAGCGGACAGTTTCGGTCCGCTATCCGTAGGAAGATGGGCGGGTGACCGTCGAGGCGACGACCGAACGGGTGCTGCGGTTGCTGGCGCTGTTGCAGCGGCGGCCGTCCTGGACCGCCGCCGAGCTCGCCGCCGAGCTGGGAGTCACCGACCGCTCGGTGCGCCGCGACGTGGAACGGCTGCGCTCGCTCGGCTACCCCGTGCACGCGACGGCGGGCGTCGGCGGCGGCTACCAGCTCGGCGCGGGCACCCGGCTGCCGCCGCTGCTCCTCGACGACGAGGAGGCGATCGCGACGGCGGTTTCCCTGCGGCTGGCGTCGGCCGGCACGGTCGCCGGGGCGGGCGAGGCGGCGCTGCGCGCGCTCACCAAGCTCGACCAGGTGATGCCGTCCCGGCTGCGCGCCGAGGTGCGGGCGGTGCACGACGCCACCGAGACCCTGGTCGGTCCCGGGGTCGAGATCGACGCGGAGCTGTTGGTGACGCTCGCGCGGGCCTGCCGCGACACCGTGCGGGTGCGGTTCCGGTACGTCGGCCGCGACGGCGGCGAGCGGGAGCGCACGGTCGAACCGGTGCGGATGGTCACCACGGGCCGCCGCTGGTACCTGATGGCCCGGGACGTCGACCGCGACGACTGGCGTACCTTCCGGCTGGACCGGATGCGCGAGGTGGTGGCGACGACCTGGCGCTTCCGGGCGAGGGAGCATCCGGACCCGGTCGCCTATGTGCAGCGGTCCGTGACCGGGTCACCGTACCGGTATCTCGCGCGGGTCCGGGTGCACGCCCGGCCGGACCGGCTGCGGGAGCTGGTGCCGCCCCAGGTGGGGCGCGTCGAGGACGATCGCGACGGTTGGTGCGTGCTCGTCGTCGGCGGGGAGAGCCTGGACTGGCTCGCCGTGCACGTGGCCCGGCTGAGCTTCGAGGCGGAGGTGCTGGAGCCTCCGGAGCTGCGGGAGGCCGTCGCCCGGCTCGCCCGCCGCCTCGCGGGGATGGCCGGGACCGGCTGACCCCGCGACAGCTCAGTCGTCGCCGGCGCCGAGCAGCCGGCGCGCCGGGATGCGTCGGATATGACGTGCGGTGCCGGCCTGCGGCGGGCTACGGTCCCGCCCATGACCCTCGAGATCGTGAGCCTGGCCGACCGCCCCGACCTCGCCCCGCTGCTGAGCAACGACGACTTCGACGGCGCCTGGCCGACCTTCATGATCCAGGACATGATCAGCCCGGTGTACTACGCGGTCGCCGACGACCTCTACCCGGATCTGGTGTTCGCCGCGATCGACCCCGCCGACTCGGGGCGGGCCGTCGCCCGCGGGTACGCCGTGCCGGTGCGCTGGACCGAGCCGGAGCTGCCCGACGGCGGGTGGGACAAGATGATCCAGCGGGCCACCGTGAACCGGCACACCGGCGCCGAGCCGACGATGGTGTCGGCGTTGGAGATCTGCATCCGCCCCGACCGGCGTGGTGGCGGTGTGTCCGCGTTGATGCTGGACGCGATGCGGGAGGCGGTCGCGAAGCGGGGCTTCGACACCCTGGTCGCCCCGGTCCGCCCGAGCGGCAAGCACACCCGGCCGGACCTGTCCACGGCCGAGTACGCGCAGCAGGTCCGTGCGGACGGCCTGCCGGTGGACCCGTGGCTGCGGGTGCACGTACGGGCCGGTGGGCGGATCGAGCGGGTGGCGACCCGGTCGATGACCATCAGCGGCAGCCTCGCGGAGTGGCGCCGCTGGACTGGGCTGCCGTTCGACACCAGCGGGCCGGTGCACGTGCCGGGCGCGCTGGTGCCGGTGCTGTGCGACGTGGCGCACGACTACGCGGTGTACGTCGAGCCGAACGTCTGGGTGCGGCACCGCCTTTGACGTTCTCCCCGCACTAAGGGCGGGGCTTCCCTGCGCGCTGCGTGCGGAGCAGCGCGCAGCGCCCGAGTGGATTCCTGTTTCACGGCGCTGCGCCGGCACAGGGCGGTCTTACCTGCGCTCCACGTTCAGGCTCTCGGCGCGTCCCGCCGCGAGCACGTTGATGGCCGCGTTGACGTGCCGGTCGTGGACGGCCGGACAAGTTCATCCGCCCGCCCCGCCCCTGACAGAACGGCAAGGTCGGTTCAACCGCACCCTGGCCACTGAGTGGCCTACCGGCAGGTCTTCACCACCAACGATGACCGATCAGCCGCCTGTCACCGACCAACGTGATGGCCGGGTACACCTATAGCGCGAGCATCGCCGCCGCGACCTCACCGGCGGCCGCATCGGGGATCGCCGTCGCGGCCTGTTCGAGCACGAGCAGCCGCGCACCGGGGATCTCGCGCGCGAGCGCTTCGCCGTTGCCGACCGGGAAGAACGGGTCGCGGCGACCGTGCACCACCAGCGGCGGGATCGCGAGCTCGGGCAGGCGCTCGCGCCAGCGCGGCTTGCAGTCGAGCTTGGCGAACACCATGCCCAGATGGTTGGCCATCTGCACCGCGGGCTCCGTGCCCGGCGTGCGGTCCCACCTGCGCTCGGCGGTCGCGCGCGCGGCGACGGGGTCGTCACCGAGGATCTCCGCGCCTCGGGCGGCAAACTCGGCCACCGCGGCGCGGTCGGACCAGTCGGGCATCGAACGCGAGAACAGCCGGTCCATCGTCGCCGCGTCATGGTCAGGCAGGTCGTCGTCGACCGGGCCTGGAGCGACGGGCCGCGTTCCGACGAGGGTGAGGGCCGAGAACGCGTCCGGGTGGTCGAGGGCGGCGACCTGGGCGACCATCCCGCCAACGCCGATGCCCGCCAGGTGCGCCGGCCGGTCGTCGAGTTCGCGGGCGAGCGCCGCGGCGTCGGCGGCAAGATCGCGCAGGGTGTACGCCGGAGCCTCGGGATCGAGGGTGGTCGACGCGCCGGAATCGCGCAGGTCGTACCGCACAACGTGGCGCCCGCCGCGCGCGAGCGCCTCGCAGAGCGCGTCGGGCCAGGAGAGCATGGTCGTGCCGCCCGCGAGTAGCACGAGCGGCGCCGCCGCGTCGCCGAAGTGCTCGACCCCGAGAGTGACGCCGTGCGCCTCGACCGTCGTCATCACGCCTCCGCCGTCGCGTTGATGCCGCCGGACGTGCGGAACGAGTGGACCGTCGGATACATCATGAACCTCCAGGGTGGCGTCGTGACCGGTGGCGGGGGGACGGCGGCACAAGCTACGCGTCCCCGCCGGTGGTACGCGTCGCGTCGAACGTACGCGACTGGGGTTGGCGCTCAGAGATGGACCACTGGTGGGGCGGAAACTCATCGGGACCCTGTCCGCAAGTGCCGTGACCGCATAGGTTCGCCGGGTCGGTCGGCTACGGTGGGCCCGCTTCCAGTGGGGCCCTTGTCACTATGGAGGAGGGCGTGACGTTCGGGTCTAACCTGGCTCCGTGACGCAGCAATCGAGCACGGTGGTGCTGATGTGCGGTCTTCCGGGAGCGGGCAAGACCACCTACGCGATGGAGCTGGTGCGAAGCGGCTTCGTTCGGCTCTCGATTGATGAGGTGGTCTGGCAGAGGCTCGGGCAGCGCGACGCCGGCCTAGTGCTGGAGGCGGAGGCGTTCGACCAGCTCAAGGAAGAGGTCCGCCGCGAGCAGCGGCAGCAACTGGTCGAGCTGATGCTGGCCGGGCGTGATGTGGTGGTGGACTACAGCTTCTGGAGTCGTGCTGCCCGCGATGATTACAAGGCGCTGATCGAGAACCACGGCTGCCGTTGGGAACTGGTCCACCTCAAGGCCGATCGGACCACGCTGGAGCGTCGCCTCGAAGTGCGCAACGGCGAGGAAGGTGCCAACTCCGTCACCGTGGACAGGACACTGTTCAACCGTTACCTGGCCAACTTCGAGGAACCGAACGGAGATGGTGAGCAGGTCGTCATGCAGTCCTGGAGTTGAGGACCTGAGGCCGCCCGCGGGAGAGGACGTCCGCCCCAGCGGATGCCTTTCTCGCTGCGGGCGCGCTCACGGCGTTGGGCGGCCGGCACGTCGGGGTCGCGGGCGTTGGCGTTGCGCCAACGCAGGTAGCCGTGCAGGGCGCGGGTCCACGTGTCCAGGCGGCGAGTTTGCGGATGGACCAGCGGATGAAGGGCTGGCCGAGCTCGGTCGGGCGGGTGGTGGCCGTCTGGATGACGAAGTCCTCGTCGTCACGGCTGAGCACGCGGCGATGCCCCCCGCCCACCGAGGGTCCAGGCAGGCCAGGCCGATCTCGTTGAACTTGTGGATCACGTCCCGGGCAGGGTCCTCGTCACCGCACATCCGACCGCTCGGACCACCAGCCCGGCGAACCTATGTGGTCAGTCCCGCCGACTGTCGGCCACCTTGGCGTGCGCCTCGGCGACCTTGACGACGGCTTTCTTGCGGTTGTTGCTGCCCCGCTGCTTGCGGGACAGGTCCTGCTGCGGGCGGCGCGGCTTGCCGGCGCTCGGGCGTCGGAGATGCTGAATCCCGGTGGCGACGAGCTGACCGGGCGGTCGCCGGTACGCCGGCAGAACCGGCGCACCAGCGACCATCCGCTCCTACGGCGTGTTTCATAAGTGAGCGGCTGGGCGTTGTGAGCCATTGTTGTCCGTCGGCTCGTGGGGTTTCTGGGTCTGGGCGGGTGGTGGGCTGTTTGTCGGTGGTGTGTGGCATGGTGTGCTGCCGTGGCCCGTTTCACCACGTTCCGGTTTTGTCTGAACCCGACCGCCGAGCAGGAGATTGTGCTGCGTCGGCATGCGGGTGCGGCCCGATTCGGCTACAACCAGTGCCTGCGGCTGGTCAAGGACGCGTTGGACGGCAAGCGTGGTGGGACGGTCGGCAAGGTGCCGTGGTCGGGCTTCGACCTGATCAACGCGTTCAACGGGTGGAAACGCTCGGGTGACGCGGGCCGGGTGATGGTCGCCGCGGGTGACGGGACCGTCACGGTGCAGGTAACCGGTCTGGCATGGCGGGGCGAGGTATGTCAGCAGGTCTTTGAAGAAGCCGCGGTCGATCTCGGCCGCGGTCTGTCGGCGTACGCGGCATCGCGTGCCGGTCACCGGCGGGGTCGGCGGGTCGGTTTTCCGAGGTTCAAGTCCAAGAAACGCGCACCGCTGTCGTTTCGCATCCGCAGCAGGACCTCTGCCGCAGGCCGGGCGGGTATCCGGGTCGGTGAGCACGCGCCGCGTACGGTGACCCTGCCCGGCATCGGCGCCCTGGCGGTACGGCAGGACACCCGCCGGCTGCGGCGCATGCTGGCCAACGGGCGGGCGAAGGTCGTGTCCGCGACGGTCAGCCACCGGGCCGGCCGGTGGGCGGTGTCACTGACCTGCGAAGCCGCCGACCTGCACGATGCCCGCCGCCACCAGCCGAACACCAGCGCCGCAGGGTGGGTGGGCGTCGACCGGGGCCTGTCGACGTTCGTCGCCGCAGCGCGCGCCGACGGCACGCAGGTCCTGCGGGTCGACGGCTGGCCACGGCCCGCCCGGGCCGCGATGGCGCGCCAGCGTCGCCTGTCCCGGAAGGTCACCGGCAAACAGCGCGGCTCCAACAACCGCGCCAAGGCCGCGGCCCGGCTGGGCCGCCACCACGCCCGGGTGGCCGCGACCCGCCGCCGTTTCCTGCACCAGGTCTCCAACCAGCTGGTCAATACCCACGACCGGCTCGCCATCGAGACCCTCACCATCACCGGCATGCTCAGCAACCGGCGCCTGGCCTCGGCGGTCGCCGACGCGGCATGGGACGAACTGGCCCGCCAACTGGCCTACAAGCAGCAGTGGCGCGGCGGCCAACTGGCCCTGGTCGACCGCTGGTACCCCTCGACCAAAACCTGCTCCGCATGCCGGACCGTGGCCCCCGCGATGCCTCTGCACCAACGCACGCTCACCTGCCAGGCGTGCGGGCATCACGCCGACCGGGACCACAATGCCGCAGTCAACCTCGCTGTCTGGGCCGAGCAGCACCACGCCCAGACCCGGGACCTCCCCGCAGGGGCCCGGTCACCAACGCCGGCCGAGGGGAAGGCCCTGGCCCGCGCACACGCGCGGGCCGAAACCAGCCCCGATGACGCAGGAACCGCACCCACCCCACCCGGGGCCAGGCGCGGACGCCCGAGAAGGGCGCTGTCTCACAACTCCACCAAGTTATGAAACAGGCCGTAGCCGGTCCGCTCGGCCCCGGCAGCGGGCACCGTGGCGGGCGGGTCGGCCGGCGCGGCGGCGACCGGTTCGAACAGGACGCGGGCCCGCAACTGGCGGAAGCCGGTCCGTTCCAGCTCCGCCACCACTGCCACGCGGTGAGCGTCCACGTCGGCCACCACCTCCCGCGCCCCGCCGGCGGCCAGTACCCGCACCGCCTCGGCGATCAGTTCACCGCGGGCAGCCTCGTCGAGCAGGCCGAGGTAGGCGAGCAGCGGGTAGCAGGCGTCACCGGCCGTTCCCGCCAGACCGACCGGTTTCCCGGCGTCCATCGCGATCCGCCAGTCGCCGGCCGGGCCGGTCAGCCAGGCCAACGGGTCGGTGGCCAGGTCCACGCCGCCGACCGCCCGTGCCAACTCCATGCCGGTCAGCACGTCGGGCTCGGCGACGCGGGCGACCATGGCGTTGATCTCGGCCGCGTCGACCGCGGGGCGAAAGGTGTACCGCCCGGAGGGCGCCGGCAACGGCGTACCGGCCCAGGAGCACCGCACCCGCTCCCGGTGCTCGACCAACCCGGCGAGCCGGGCAGCCGCCAGCGGTGCCTCCATCACGGCCAGCACCTCCGGCCGGCGCCGCCAGTGCGCCGGCATGGCGGCGTAGTACCGCTGCGGCCCGCCGAGCGCCTCGTGGGCGGCACGCAGCAGCTCCGCACCGATCTCCGGTTCGGCGTCCAGGTCGAACCGCTCCAGCCAGGGAGCGACGGCGCCCGGCGGGAGCAGCCAGGCGGCCCGGCCGACGACGCGGCCGGCGCGCAGGGCGACCCAGGTGCGCTCGGGCCGGTAGCCACCGCCGGCGATGCCGTCGGCGTAGCTGACCTTGCGCAGTTGGGGCAGCGGATCGGGCATGGAGTCGAACAGGCTTTCCTCGCCCGCGACGAGCGGGCGGATGACCACGTCGGTCATAGGTTGATCCTCCGGAAGACGAACGCCCCGGGTCAGATCCGCGTGGACGCCGGGACGCGGAGGGGGCGCAGAACATCGGACATTGTTCTGACCTCCTTCCAGCTCGTCGGCGTGCCCGAAACATACGCGACGGTTCCGTTCGCCGCAACGCGATCGAGAGCTGGGTAGCCTGGAGCGCATGATCTTCATTACCGCCAAGTTCCGCGTGCTCCCGGAGTACGCCGACCGGTGGCCGCAGATCGCCGCCGCGTTCACCGAGGCCACCCGCGCCGAGCCCGGGTGCCTCTGGTTCGACTGGTCCCGCAGCGTCGCCGACCCGAACGAGTACGTGCTGGTCGAGGCGTTCCGGGATGACGAGGCCGGCGCGGCGCACGTGCAGTCGGACCACTTCCGCGAGGCGCAGCGCACCCTGCCGCCGCACCTGGCCGGGACGCCCCGGATCGTGAACATGACCGTGCCGCAGCAGGACTGGTCGCTGCTCGGCGAGATGGCCGTCCCCGAGAGCCGCTGACCCCGGCCGCCGCGCTGGTCCTCGGGCTGCGGTCAGCTGCCGGCGTAGACCAGGTCCATCCGGTCGGTCCGGCCCGACCACCGCAGCTCGAGGTGCCAGCAACCGGGCCCCGGCAGGTCGATGATCGACGGGCCGGGGCCACCGGCGACCTCCCGTGTGGCCCGCGTGCCGGCGCCGTCCAGCGTCGCGGTGATCAGCAGGGTGGCCGGCGCCTCCGGGCCGGACGACGCCGTGGCGGGGCGGGCCACCCAGAGGATCTTGTTACTCGGTTCGTCGGCTCTGCCGTACGTGAGTGGGTGGCCGAACAGCACCGCGACGATCTCGCCCCGTACGCCGAAGACGTGCGGCACCCGGGCGTCCCCGCTGAACCCGGCGTCGGCCCAGTCCGGCAGCGGGCCGGTCTCGATCCGGGCGTCGCAGCCCGTCGCGGTGCTCGCCGGCGTGCTGACCCGCGTGGCCGGCCGGCTCGCGGTCGTGCATCCGGCCAGCAGGACCACCAGCGCCGCCGGCATCAGCCGAGCCGATGAAGGCATGCCCCACCCCTCCCTTGAACGCAATCACCAGACCCGTCAGCAGGACACCGGCCGGGGCGATCGGGTTCCGCTACCGCATCGAGTCGGCGATCTCGATCGCCTCCTCCTTGGTGAGGTCGCCTTCCAGGCGGTAGCTCACCCCGGCCTCCTGCCAGATCAGGGTCGCGGCGGCCAGCCGCGCCGTCTCCACCCGGACGGTGCCACCACGATCGACGTACGCCAGCGCGTGGGGCCGGCCGATCCAGATGGCGAAGTCACCGTTGACCTGGGACCACTCCACATCCGGCCCGGCGGCCTGCTTCTGGAACACCGGGTCGAGCCGGCCGTCGAAGGCGTCGACGCGCAGCGTCCCGCCACGGTAGAGCAGCGTGGCCACCCGGTAGCTGCCCGCGCCGTCGGCGTCGGCCACCAGCACCCGCTCGGGCGGGCCCAGCTTTACCGGCACCCGGATGGGGAAGCGCACCTGCCGCTGCGCCTCGTCGAGGGCGACGGGCCGCTGCGACGGCAGCGGTGACGGGGTGCCGGAGGGCAGCACCGGCGCGGGCGACGTACCGATGACGATCCCGGAGAAGCGCAGCAGCCCCGCCACGGCATCGGCGAGCGCGGCCCGCCCCGGCGGCAGCGCCGCGACGAGCAGCGCGGCGACCGCCGCGGCCAGCCAGTAGCGCCACCGGCGGCGCCGGGCCGCGGGCGCGGCCAGGCGGGCACGCACCCGGGCCGTCACGTCCGGCGTCGGGGGCGTGTCCAGCCACCCGGCCAGGTCGCGCAGTTCCCGCTCGAGGTCATCCACGGTGCACCACCTCGTGGTCGAGCAGGCCGCGCAGCTTCGCCAACGCCCGGTACGTCCGCGACTTCACCGTGCCCCGCGGCAGTCCGAGCGTGGCCACGGTCTCGTCCTCGCTGAGGTCGAGCAGGAACCGGCAGACGATCACCTCACGGTCCTTCGCCGGCAGCAGACGCAGCGCCTGCACCAGCGCGGCCCGCCGCTCGGCGGCGAGCACGGCCCCGATGGCGTCGTCCTCGGCCGGCTCGGGTGCCGGGCTCGCCGCCGCGGCCCGCAGTACCAGCCCGTCCCGCCGGGTACGCGACCGGTGCAGGTTGCGGGTCTCGTTGGCGACGATCGCGAGCAGCCACGACCGGAACGACGACTCCCCCCGGTAGCGGGACAGTTTGCGGTACCCCTTCACGAACGCCTCCTGGATGACGTCCTCCGCGTCCGACCCGGCGCCGAGCAGCACCGCCGTCCGGTACGCGGACGCGGTGTGCCGGGCGACCAGGAGGTCGTACGCCTCCAGGTCACCGGCCCGGGCACGGGTGACAAGCTCTTCGTCGTCCAGGGGAACCTCCGCTCGGCTCACTGACATGACACCGCCCGCGCCGCCCGGGTTCCACCCCGCGGGGTGGGAACTTTGCCGCCGTCCACGGTGTCTCCGTGGCATGACGCCCATGACGTTCCCGCGGCGCACGATGCTTGCCCTGCTCGCCGGTGCCGGCACCACCGTGCTGGCCGGCTGCGGACCCGCCCGGCCGCTCGCCTCCGCTCCCGCCCCGGCGATCCCCGACGCGCTGCTGGTGGAGGTCGGCGACGGGCTGCGGGTGCTGCGCGGCCGCGACCGGCAGACCATCCCGCACTCGGTCGCCAGCCCGGGCGGGCTGGCGGTCTACGCGACCGCCCCCGCCGGGCCCGACACCGCGCTGTGGCGGGTCGACACCACCACCGGCCACACCTCCGCCCGGGTGCTCCTGCCCGGGCGTTGGGTCCCGCGGTCCGTCTCGGCCACCGGCACCCTGGTGGCGCTCACGCCGAACCCGGGGGCTGTCACCGCCGGACGCCCCGCCGGGCGGCAGGTGACCCCCGTCCTGATCGCCGGTGTCGGCGGGGCGCGCCACCGGCTGGACCTGCGCGGCAACTTCGTGCCGGAGACCTTCACCGCGGATCTCACCGGACTGTTCGTCCTCGAATGGCTCCCGGCGGCGGCGCCGGACCGCTACCGGGTCCGCCTCGTCGACTTCGCGACCGGGGCGCCCGGTCCGCTCTCCACCCGCGACAAGACGCCGGTCCCGCCCGGCGCCGAGGAGGAGATGCGCGGCGACGGTCGCCAGGCCGTGCTCGCCCCGGACCGGGCGACGCTCTACACGCTCTACACCCACCAGCCCGACCATCGGCACACCCGCGACCTGGTCAGCGGTCGGCCGGGCAACGCGCACGCGTTCGTGCACACGCTCAGCCTCACCGCCCGCTGGGCGTACTGCGTCGACCTGCCGCACCCGTTCGGGGAGGGGCCCGCGAGCGGCCATGCCGTCGCGATCAGCCCCGACGGGCGGCGGCTCTACGTCGTCGACGTGACGTCGGGCAGCGTCGCCGAGATCTCCACCGAGGACCTGATGGTACGCCGGACGGTCACCCATTCCCCGGGCACCGGGACCGCGCACGCCGCCACCGCCGGCGACCGCCTCTTCATCGGCGCCGGCTCGACGGTGCGGACGCTGGACGCCGCCCGCCTCGCCCGGACAACCGACTGGCAGGTCCGCGAGCCGGTGCGCGGCCTCGTGCCCAGCCGCGACGGCGCCCGCCTGCACGTGGGTCAGACCGAGGCGGTGAGCTGGCACGATCCCGCCACCGGCGGCCAACTCGGCCGGGTCGCCGTACCCGGTCTGGTCACCGTCCGCGGGCTGGCCGGACCGGGGTGACCCGGCGCGCACCGCCGTCTTCGACGAGCGCGGCGCGCTCATCTCCTTCGGCTGACCACGGCCGTCCGGCATCGCCGCGCGGCGGCATGCCCCGGTCACCTGTGGGGGCCGGTGCGGCGCGGTGGTCCCGGCTACCGCCCGGCCGTGCGGATCAGGCTGAACAGGCCGTGCCCCATGGAGAACGACCTGATCTTCCCGGCCAACGGTTCGCCGGCGCCGAGCGACGGGTACGTGCCGGAGTACGGGACACCCTGGCTGTCCAGCGGTACGCCCACGTTGTCGACCGTGGCGACCACCCGGTTGTCCGGCAGGTGGGTCACTGTGGCCCGCCCGGGGGTCTGGCGGTAGACGGTGACGCTGTTCATGCGAGGCGGCGGACCCGGGCCGTCGCGCGTGCCCACCTGGCCGGTCCGGGCGCTCCTGGTCGGCCGTACGCCCCGCGCGACGCCGCGTGCGGGCCTATGGTGTGGGCATGTGGGAGCCACTGGCCGCGTCGATGGTGGGCCTGACCGCCGCTGCGGTGCTGGGCGCGCCGACCCCGGCGGGTCCGGTCGACGCGACGCCGGTGCTCACCACCACCCCGTTCGCGGCCCTGCCGGGGCAGCGGGTCACCCACACGGTCACCATCTCCGGCACGGCGACCCTGACCGCCGGACGGATCATCTTCACCACCACGGCCGAGCTGGACGACGTCACCGTCCGCGCCGATCCCGGCCGGTGCGCGGTGACCGACCGTACGGTGACCTGCGACCTGGGTACGGTGCGGCTGGCGGCCGGTGCGGCGCCGCCGAGCGTCACGATCACCGGCCGGATCCGCTCCGTCGGGGCGCCGGGCTCGGTGGTCCGCAACCGGGTCATCCTCACCGCGGCGGAGTTCGCCAGCGATGACGCCCAGGTGGCCAGCAACGCCTACCAGCTCCCGGGAGCGGCGCCGACCAGCCCGCAGGCGTCCCTCGGGTCGGCCGTCGCGGATCCGCCGCAGCGGCGGTCGACGACGACCGCGACGCTGGCGCTGCTGATGGCCGCCGGGCTCGCGGTGGGCGTGGTGCTGGTGGCGCGGCGGCGCAGGCCTCCGGGCGGCGGTCCGCCGCAGGTGGCGGCCGGACGGCCCGATTCGACGTGACGGTTGACGGCCACGGCCGCACCTCGGGGTACGCCTCGGCGGGGGGCGGTGCGACCGCCGGAGCGGGCGCTCAGTGCGTGGCCACGGCGACGGCGCTCGCCTCGACACCGGCCAGCCGGGCCGGCCGGACGACGGTGAACAGCACCACCGTCGCCGCGAGCATCCCGCCGGCCACTACGGAGGCCATCGCCATGCTGCCGGTGCCGAGCACACCGACCAGCGGCGCGGCCACCGCGCCGACGCCGAACTGCACCGCGCCGAGCAGCGCCGCGGCCGTACCCGCCGCCTCGCCGTGCCGGGACAGTGCGAGGGCGGGCGCGTTCGGCAGGGCGAGCCCGGCGGTGGCGAGCACCACCCACAGCGAGGCCAGGATGGCGGCGAGGCCCCCGACGCCGGTGGCGGCGAAGGTGACCAGGACCAGTCCGGCCGCGGCGCCCACGCCGAGCGCGGTGACCAGGATCCGCTGCGGCGAGTACCGGCGCAGCAGCCGGACGTTCCACTGGGTGGCGCCGATCAGGCCGACGGCGCCCGCGCCGAAGGCCAACCCGAACTGCTGCTCGTCCAGCCCGTACCGCTGCTGGAAGACGAACGACGAGCCGGACACGTACGCGAAGAGGGCCGCCATGGCCAGCCCGGCGACCAGGACGAGCCCGACGTACGTCCGGTCGCGCAGCAGGGTGCGGTAGTCCCGCAGGATGGTGGCGACGCCGCCGTTGCGGCGCCGCTCGGCCGGCAGGGTCTCGGCGAGCCCGAACGCCGCCACGGTCGCCAGCAGGACGCCGAAGACGGCGAGGGCGGCGAACACGCCGCGCCAGTCCGACCAGCGCAGCAGCCCGCTGCCGAGGGTCGGGGCGAGAATCGGGGCCGCGCCCATCACCAGCATCAGCCGGGAGAAGAGCTTGGCGAAGGCGGCGCCGCTGAACAGGTCGCGGACGACCGCCATGGCGACCACCGAGGCGGCCGCGACACCCAGTCCCTGCAGCACCCGTAGCACTCCGATGACGGCGATGTTCGGCGCGAGGACGCAGAGCACCGAGGCCGCGATGTGCAGCGCGACGCCGGCGAGCAGGGGCAGGCGTCGGCCGACCGCGTCCGAGAGTGGGCCGATCAGCAGCTGGCCGAGGGCGAGGCCGGCGAGGGTGCCGGTGAGGGTCAGCTGGACGGCCGCGGAGGTGGTGTGCAGGTCGGTTGCGATGGCGGGCAGCGCCGGCAGGTACATGTCGATGGTCAGCGGCCCGATCGCGATGAGCGAGCCGAGGACGAGGACGAGCCGCAGCCGTTGCCGGGGGCTCATCAGGTCACCTGGGGTTTCGATCGGCTCGGCGACGGCCACGTCCCCGGTGGGAATCTCTGCAACGCTCACACCTGGCAGCAAATCATCGCCGGCCGATCTGATTCCCGGAGCGGGCAAAGGTGCGCCAGATCACACGGTCCGGCGGCCGGCCGGGTCCGCGTACGGCGACGCCGGGTCGGTTGACCGACAGTTCGGACAGAATCTAAACTAATTGAGATTCATCCATACGCCCCGGGGTCGCTCCCCCGTCGCCGTCCCCTCGCTCCGGCGTCCGTTCCCCGCCGTCGGCACGCCCCGGGTAACCGACTCCGGGAGGTCATCCCATGCACAGACGCGTCACCATCCTGGCGACGGCCGCGCTCGTCGCGTTCGGGGCGGGCGCCGTCACCGCCCTCCCCGCCTCCGCCGCCAGCGGATGCCGGGTCGACTATGCGCTCAGCGGCCAGTGGCCGGGCGGGTTCGGCGCCAACGTCACCGTCACCAACCTCGGCGACCCGGTCAGCTCGTGGACCCTCACCTGGTCCTACCCGGCCGGACAGCAGGTCACCCAGTACTGGAACGCCACCATCACCCAGAACGGCGCCCAGGTCACCGCCCGTAACGTCAGCTACAACGGCTCCCTGGCGACGAACGCGAGCACCTCCTTCGGCTTCAACGGCTCATCGACCGGCAGCAACCCGGCACCCACCAGCTTCGCCCTCAACGGCACCACCTGCACCGGGGGCGTGTCCGGCCCGAGCGGCACGCCGACACCCACCGCCAGCCCCACCCCACCCCCGTCCAACGGCGTGCCCTCGGACGCCGCCTGGGTCGCCGCCGGCCCGTGGGACTCGTGGACGAACAACGGCTACACGCTCAACAACGACGTCTGGGGCTCCGGCGCCGGACCGCAGACGATCTGGGCGCGCACCGGCACCAACTGGGGCGTGGTCGCGAACCACCCGCGGACCAGCGGGGTCAAGGCGTACCCGCACTCCGGCAAGGCGATCAACCGCACGCTCAGCTCGCTGAGCTCCATGGCCAGTTCGTTCAACGTCTCGGTGCCGGGCAGCGGTGACTACTCCACCGCCTACGACATCTGGGCCGACAACTACGCCTACGAGGTCATGATCTGGGTGAACCAGGCCGGCGCGGTCGGCCCGATCGCCGGCTCCTACGACGCCAACGGCGCGGTTCCCGACGCGCGCAACGTCGCGGTCGGCGGCCACACCTGGAACGTCTACCGGGCTCCAACGGCAGCAACGCCGTGTTCTCGTTCGTCCGGACCGGCGGCACCACCTCCGGCACCGTCGACGTCCTGGCGGTCCTGCGTTGGCTGCGCAGCCAGGGCTGGTGGGGCGACGTGACCGTCGGTGACGTCCAGTTCGGCTTCGAACTGACCGGCACCGCCGACCAGTCCAGCTTCGTCTGCAACAGCTTCTCGCTCGGCTACCACTGACCGCAGCCGTTGCCACGGGCGTCCGCACCGCGACCACCGGGGCGGACGCCCGTCGTACGCGCCCGCCGACGACCGGTACGCCGCGCCGATCGTTGAACGGATGCCCGTGATCGCAACAGTGGAGGACCCGGTGTCGGACTACCCGAAGGCCATCGCCATGGTCGACCGGACCGAGGCGGTACCGCGCCGCATCCGCGCGTTCCTCGCCGGCGAGCCGGTGCTGGACACCACCCGGGCGCGTTACGCGAGCTTGGTCACGGCGACCAGGTGAGCGTGCAGGGCGAAAGTTGGTGCCGGCCGCTGTGAACGTCCGATGAATCAGTCATAGGCCAGCGCTAGGTTGTCCGATGTGCAGCTGCGGTTCAACTATCGCGTTGACCCGACACCCGGGCAGCGGGAAGCGTTGGCCCGGGCGTTCGGGTGTGCGCGGGTGGTGTTCAACGACGGGCTGCGTACACGGCAGGAAGCCCGAGCGGCTGGGCTGCCGTGCGTCTGTGACGGGGAGCTGTCCAAGCGGCTGATCACTGAGGCCAAGCGCACCCCGGAGAGGGTTTGGTTGGGTGAGGTGTCGGCGGTGGTGTTGCAGCAGGCTCTCGCGGACCTGAATGCGGCGTACCGGAACTTCTTCGCCTCCCTGTCCGGCAAGCGCAAAGGGCGCAAGTTCGCGCCGCCGCGGTTTCGGTCGCGTAAGGACAATCGGCAGGCGATCCGGTTCACCGCCAACGCCCGGTTCCGGGTGCTCGACAACGGGCGGCTGCGTCTGCCGAAGATCGGCGACCTGACGGTGCGGTGGTCACGGCCACTGCCCGCCGAGCCCACCTCGGTCACGATCGTCAAGGACGCAGCCGGCCGGTACTTCGCCTCGTTCGTCGTGGCCACCCCCGACGAGCCGTTACCGCCGGTCGACGCCGAGGTGGGCATCGACCTGGGCCTGACCCACTTCGCGGTCCTGTCCGACGGCACGAAGGTCGCCGCGCCGAGGTTCCTGCGCCGCGCCACCCGTAAGCTGCGCCGCCTGCAGCAGGACCTGTCCCGCAAGCAGCAAGGCAGCAACAACCGCAAGAAAGCCGTCGTCGAGGTCGCCAAGGCGTACGCCAAGGTGGCCGACACCCGGCGGGACTGGCAGCACAAGCTCTCGCCCCGCATCATCCGCGACAACCAAGCGGTGTACGTCGAGGACCTGTGCGTGCTCGGTCTCGCCCGGACCCGACTGGCCAAAAGCGTCCATGACGCCGCCTGGGCCAGCTTCACCGCGATGCTGAAGTACAAGGCCGCCCGGTACGGGCGGACCTTCGCCCGCATTGACCGGTTCGCGCCGACGTCGCAGACCTGCTCGGCGTGCGGCCGGCTCGACGGACCCAAACCGCTGAACGTCCGGTCATGGGCCTGCCCCTGCGGGGCCGTCCACGACCGGGACGTCAACGCGGCCATCAACGTGCTCGCGGCGGGACGCGCCGAGAGCCTAAACGCCTGTGGAGCGCAGGTAAGACCGGCACCCGTGCCGGCGCAGCGCCGTGAAACAGGAGTCCACCCGGGCGCTGCGCGCTGCTCCGCGCGCAGCGCGGAGGGAATCCCCACCCTCTAGGGCGGGGAGAACGTCAATACCTGAATCGCACCGACGTGGACTTCGCCCACCTGGTCCGGTCGGCGACCCACACCGCCTGCCCGTACAAGGGCCGGACCACCGCCTGGTGGTCGGTCCGCGACGGCGGCGCCCGCCACGAGGACCTGGCCTGGTCGTACGACTTTCCCACCGCGGCACTGCTGCCGATCGCCGGCCTGGTCGCGTTCTACAACGAGAAGGTGGACCTCGTCGTCGACGGGGAGTGCCTGGCCCGCCCGCGGACCCACTTCTCCTGAACCGCCGGCGCGGCTGGGGAAGCCGGATCGTCCATCGCGCTCATCGATCATCTCGCGAGCCGACCGCTGGCCCTCGGTCAACTGCCGCGACCCGGCCGCCCTCCGGGATGGAGCTCTGTTAGCGATAACAGATGCGTTCGCCGATACCGATCCGGCAGGTGCCGCCGCAGATGAGCACCCCTGATCAACTCCCACCCTGCCGCCGACCGGCGGGCCGCTCCGGCGGCCTACCGCGTCGCAACCTTGAGCGTGTTATCGATAACATGCTATGTTCGGCCGCAGGAGTCGAGGGCACCCCTTCCATTCGGGATCGCCGACCGTTCGAAGGGCTCCGGGCAGGTCCCGGTCGACGTTCGGCGACGAGTCCGGCCGCACGACGACGCGTCAGGTACGCCCCGTTCCGGTGCGAGCCGCGACCGTCCAGTTTCCCCCGCCGTTCCGGGCCGGTGCACTTCACCACCACGGAAGGATCCTCGATGCACCCCACTTGGAAGGCCCGGACGGCGCTGCTCGCGACCGCCGCCGGGTTGGTCGCGGCCGCCGGAGCCGTGACCCTGCCCGCCGAGGCCGCCGCCGCCGGCTGCGCGGTCAGCTACACCGTCTCCTCACAGTGGCCGGGCGGCTTCGGCGCCAACGTCACCGTCACCAACCTGGGCGACCCGGTCAACGGCTGGACGCTGACCTGGTCCTACCCGTCGGGCCAGCAGGTCACCCAGTACTGGAACACCACCATCACCCAGAGCGGCGCCCAGGTGCAGGCCACGAACGTCAGCTACAACGCGAACATCGGGAGCAACGCCACCGTGCAGTTCGGATTCAACGGTTCGTGGACCGGTAGCAACCCGGTGCCGACGAGCTTCGCGCTCAACGGCACCGCCTGCACCGGCGGCACGACCAGCCCGCCGCCGAGCACCACCCCGCCGCCGCCGACCTCCCCGCCGCCCAGCTCCCCGCCCCCCAGCTCGCCCCCGCCGAGCGGCAGCCTGCCGAGCAGCTTCCGGTGGAGTTCCAGCGGCGCGCTGATCGGCCCCAAGTCCGACGGGCGCGGCATCGCCGGGATCAAGGACCCCTCGGTCGTGTACTACAACGGCCGGTACCACGTGTTCGCGAGCACCGCGAAGTCCTCCGGCTACAACCTGGTCTACACCAGCTTCACCGACTGGTCCCAGGCCGGCTCGGCACCGTTCACCTACCTCGACCAGACCCCGATCGGCGCCGGCTACCGGGCCGCACCGCAGGTGTTCTACTTCGCGCCGCAACGGCTGTGGTACCTGGTCTACCAGACCGGCAACGCGTCGTACTCCACCAATCCGGACATCAGCAACCCGGCCGGGTGGAGCGCGCCGAAGAACTTCTACAGCGGCATGCCGCAGATCATCAAGGACAACCTCGGCAACGGCTACTGGGTCGACATGTGGGTGATCTGCGACAGCGCCAACTGCTACCTGTTCTCCTCCGACGACAACGGGCACCTCTACCGGTCGCAGACGACGCTGGCGAACTTCCCGAACGGCATGACCAACACGGTGATCGCCATGCAGGACAGCAACCGCAACCGGCTGTTCGAGGCGTCCAACGTCTACCGGGTCGGCAACCAGTACCTGTTGCTCGTCGAGGCGATCGGCAGCGACGGCCGCCGGTACTTCCGGTCCTGGACCGCTCCCGCCGTCACCGGGCCGTGGCAGGCCCTCGCCGACACCGAGAGCAACCCGTTCGCCCGGGCGAACAACGTCACCTTCCCGGGCGGCGCCTGGACCCGGGACATCAGCCACGGCGAGATGATCCGCGACGGCTACGACCAGACCCTCACGGTCAGCCCCTGCAACCTGCGCTACCTCTACCAGGGTCTGGACCCCAACGCCGGCGGCGACTACAACAGCCTGCCCTGGCGCCTCGGTCTGCTCACCCAGACCAACTCGCCCTGCTGAACCGCCCACCGGCACCCGGCAGGCGGGCCACCGCCTGCCGGGCCCGCCACCTGTAAAGGCAGCAACGGCTGGATGGTCCGGATCACCGTGCCCAGCGGCGCGGGCGTCACCAACACCCGGAGCGCCCAGCCCAGCGGCACCATCGTGGACTTCCGCAACGTCGACTACAACCGCCAGGTCGGGGCGGGTGGCAGCACCTGGTTCGGCTTTCAGGGCACCGGCATCGGCCCGTCCGGCACGCCCACCTGCACCGCCGGCTGACGGACGAGAGGATCGGCGGCCCGCCCGGCGTCCGTCGGGCGGGCCCTCGCGGTGCCCGTCGGGTTGCGTCCGGCCGGCCGCACTCTCCACGGCACCGCCCGTCCGACGGCGGACCGGTCGGCCGTTGCAGGGTCGACGCCGGGCCGGTCCCGGCGTGGCGGGCGGGCGGCGACGCGCGACTCGGGCGCGCCCGCGGTCAGCGCGGGGGTGAGGCGACGCTCTGGCGGGAGACCAGGGTGGGCGCGATGGTCTGCCGCAGCTCGCCCCCGGTGGCGGTCTCGATCTGTGTGAGCAGCAGGTCGAGGCTCGCCCGGGCCACCGCGGCGAAGTCCGGCCGCACCGTGGTCAGCGGGGGGATGAAGTACGCGGCCTCGGGCACGTCGTCGAAGCCGACCACGCTGATCTCGTCCGGCACCTTCCGGCCGTACTCGTGCAGGGCGCGGAGCACGCCCAGCGCGAGGTGGTCGTTGGCGGTGAAGACCGCGGTGACCTCGGGCATCCGGGCCAGCATCTGGCCGCACCGGTAGCCCGACGCGGCCGACCAGTCGGCGGGCACCAGCGGCGGCACCTCCGCCCCCGCCGCCTGCAGGGCCTCGCGCCAGCCCTCGATCCGGCCGGCGCTGTCGAACCAGTCGGACGGCCCGGACACGTGCCAGACCGTCCGGTGCCCCGCCTCCAGCAGGTGCCGGGTGGCCTCCCGGGCGCCGGCCACCTGGTCGACGGTCACCAGCGGGACCGGGCGGCGCGGATCGCCGTCGACGGTGACCAGCGGGACGTCCTTGGGCAGCCGTTCCAGGGCCTCGCCGGCCGACTCCACCGGGGCGATCACCACGATGCCGGCGACCCGGTGCGCCAGATGCCGCTCGACCGCCGACGAGATGGACTGGTGGTCCAGGTCCCGCACACTGCCCACACTGACCGCGAAGCCCTCCTCGGCCGCGGTCTGTTCGAGGGCCGCCAGCAGGGACGCCGGACCGTACAGCGTGGTGTTCTGCGCCACCACGCCGATCACCTGGGACCGGCCGGTGACCAGGGCACGGGCCGCCCGGTTGGGCCGGTAGCCCAGTTCGGCGATGGCGGCCTGCACCCGCAGCCGGGTCTGCTCGCGGACGTTGGGGTGCCCGTTGAGCACCCGGGACACGGTCTGGTGGGAGACGCCCGCGAGGCGGGCCACATCCGTCATCGCCGGAGCGCGCACGGCTCTCACTCCCCCCGCCTGCCCGTTGGTCGCCGCAGCCTGTCGGCCGTGACCGGAGCGGCTCGGGTACCCGGTCTCCCCACGCGGCGCCCTCCCCGCTGTTCTTCGCCACGGGTGGGTCGCGCCAGATCGGCAACAGTGTACGCCAGCGCCACTGCCTGCCTGCCGTTCGGGCACACCGGATGCGCGCCTACGGCCCCGACGGAACGGACCCTCGACGGCGCCCCCAAGTGGTGGGCCTTCCCCGGCTCAGAACCCGCGGGCCAGCCGGTAGTACGCCTGGTTCCAGCGGATCTCTTCGGCGAACCGGCGCGCATTCGTGTCGGCATCGATGACGACGAGTTCGGTACGGCTCATCTCGGCGAGGTCGTGCAGCTCCTCGACGCCCACCGCCCGCGAGAGCACCGTGTGGTGCGGGGCGCCGGCGGTGATCCACGCCTCGGCCGAGCCGGGAAGGTCCGGGCGTGGGCGCCACACCGCCCGGGCCACCGGCAGCCGTCGCAGCGGCCGGGGCGGGGCCACCACGTCCACCTCGTTGGCCACCAGCCGGAAGCGCTCGCCCATGTCCGCCAGGCCCAGCACCACCGCGGGACCGGGTTCGGCGTCGAAGACCAGCCGGACCGGGTCCTCCCGGCCGCCGATGCTCAACGGGTGGATCTCCACGGCCGGCACGTCGGCGGCGATGGTGGGGCAGACCTCGAGCATGTGCGCGCCGAGCACCAGCTCGTTGCCGGGGGTGAGGTCGTAGGTGTAGTCCTCCATGAACGAGGTGCCACCCGGGCCCCCGACGGCCATCGCCTTGAGGGTGTGGACCAGGACGGAGGTCTTCCAGTCGCCCTCGCCGCCGAAGCCGTAGCCGTCTGCCATCAGGCGCTGCACGGCGATCCCCGGCAACTGGCGCAGCCCGCCGAGATCCTCGAAGTTGGTGGTGAAGGCACGGAATCCGCCCGAGTCGAGGAAGGTCCGCAGGCCGATCTCCAGCCGGGCGGCGTAGCGCAGCGCGTCGTGCCGCTCTCCCCCGGGCCGCAGCGCGGCGACCACCCGGTAGGTGTCGTCGTACTCCTTGACCAGGTCGTCCACCTGCGCGTCGGTCGCCTCGTCGACGACCTGGACCAGGTCGTTGACGCCGTAGGTGTTCACCGACACCCCGAACCGCAGTTCCGCCTCGACCTTGTCGCCCTCGGTCACCGCCACGTCGCGCATGTTGTCGCCGAACCGGGCCAGCCGCAGCGACCGCATCGCCGACCAACCGAGCGCCGCCCGGGTCCAGGCTCCGACGCGGGCGGTCACCCGCGGGTCGGTGACGTGACCGGCGACGGTCTTGCGGGCCACCCCGAGGCGGGTCTGGATGAACCCGAACTCCCGGTCACCGTGAGCGGCCTGGTTGAGGTTCATGAAGTCCATGTCGATCTCGTCCCAGGGCAGCAGGACGTTGGCCTGGGTGTGCAGGTGCAGCAGCGGCGTCCGCAGGGCGTCCAGGCCGGCGATCCACATCTTCGCCGGGGAGAAGGTGTGCATCCAGGCGATCACCCCGATGGCGCCCTGCACGGAGGCGTCGCGGCACACCCGCAGGATGTCGGCGCTGGTGGTCAGCACCGGTTTCCAGACGACCCGGGCGGGGATGTGCGGGGACTCGTCGAGCAGCGCGGCGATCTGCCGCGACTGCTCGGCCACCTGACGGAGGGTGTCCTCGCCGTACATGGCCTGGCTGCCGGTGAGGAACCAGATCTCAGGCTCGGGGTGCGTTGCCATGGAGTTGCCTTCCGCGAGTTGGTCGGTCACTTGTAGCGGATGCCGATGAGGCGTTGGAGCAGGATGAACGCGAAGAGCAGACCGCCGATCACGATCTTGGTCCACCACGAGTTGAGGCTGCCGTCGAACGTGATGAGCGTCTGGATCACCCCGAGGACCAGCACGCCCAGCACGGTGCCGAAGACGTACCCGGAACCGCCGGTGAGGACGGTCCCGCCGATGACGACGGCCGCGATGACGTCGAGTTCCATGCCCACGGCGATCAGCGGCGCCCCGGACAGGGTGTAGAAGGAGAGCAGGATGCCGCCGATCGCCGAGCACAGGCCACTGATGGTGTAGACGGCGATCCGGGTACGCCCGACCGGCAGGCCCATCAGCAACGCGGACTGGGGGTTGCCGCCGATCGCGTACACGTTGCGGCCGAGGCGGGTGTAGGCCAGCGTGAACGCCGCGACGGCGACCACCGCGAAGGCGATGAGCACGCTGACCGACACGAAGTTGCCCCGTGGGTCGCCGATGCGCTCCTGCGACATGCGGGTCCAGAACCCGTCGGTGATCGGGATCGACGCCCCGCTGATGAAGGTGCACATGCCGCGAGCGAAGAACATCCCGGCGAGGGTGACGATGAACGGCTGGATCTCGAAGAAGTGGATCACGCAGCCCATCAGCAGCCCGAGGGTCGGGCCGATCAGCAGCGCGACGAGCAGCACCGCCGGCGCGGGAAGCCCCTTCTCCAGCAGGGACGCCGACACCATCGCGGTCATCGCGACCACCGAGCCGACCGAGAGGTCGATCCCGCCGGTGAGGATCACGAAGGTCATCCCGACCGCGACGACGAGCAGGAAGCCGTTGTCGATGAAGACGTTGAAGACGACCTGGACGTTGGAGAACGCCCGGTACTGGGAGACGCCGACGCCGTACAGGACCAGTAGCAGGGCCAGGGTGGCCAGGACCGGGACGTGCCGCCGGGGCAGCCGCGCCCAGGCGCGGCCGACGGCCGGTGCGAGGCTGCTCATGCCGGCACCTGCTCCTTCCGCTGGTCGACGACGGTGGGCGGGGTGACGGCGGGGGTCCGGCGCCGCCGGAACCGGGCCCGGAAGGCGGGTGCCTGGATGAGGCAGACGGCGATCACGACCATCGCTTTGAACAGCAGGGATGTCTGGGGTGAGATGTTCATGGCGTACACCGTGGTGGTGAGGGTCTGGATGAGCAGCGCGCCGAGGATGGTGCCGCCGAGGGAGAACCGGCCGCCGGCGAGGGACGTGCCGCCGATGACGACCGCGAGGATGGCGTCGAGTTCCACCCACAGACCGGCGGCGTTGCCGTCGGCGCTGGACACGTTGGCCGTCATCATGAAGCCGGCCACGGCCGCGCACGCCGCGCTGATGACGTACACCAGAAAGGTGATGCGCGCGGACCGGATGCCGGCCAGGCGGCTGGCCCGGGCGTTCCCGCCGACCGATTCGATGATCATGCCGAGCGCCGTGCGCCGGGTCACGGCGGCGACCAGCAGGGCCGCCGCGAGCGCGATGAAGATGGCCAGCGGCAAAGTCAGCAGGTGACCGACGCCGATCGCCTTGTAGGGGTCGGAGTTGACGGTGAGGATCTGCCCCTCGGTGATCAGCTGGGCGAGGCCGCGACCGGCCACCATGAGGATCAGCGTGGCGATGATCGGCTGGATCCCGACGACCGCGACCAGGAACCCGTTCCACGCACCGAGCGCCAACGCCACTCCGAGGGCCAGCGCGAGCGCGGTCAGCACCCCGCCGAGGCTGTTCTGGTCGGGCTGCCGGCTGATGTGGAGGCAGGCCATCGCCCCGCTGATCGCGCACAGCGAGCCGACCGACAGGTCGATGCCGCCGGTGGCGATCACCAACGTCATGCCGAGGCCCACCAGGATCAGCGGTGCGCTCAGCCGGACGATGTCGACGAGGCTGCCGTACAGGTGCCCGTCGCGCATCTGCACGGAGAGGAATCCGGGCCGGTAGGCCGTGTTGGCGGCGAGCAGGACGACGAGCACCACGACCGGCCAGAAGAGCCGGTGGGTCGTGGCCGCCCGCCAGGCGGCCGTTGCGTTGCTCATGACGGCACCTCCTCGTGCCCGGCGCCGCTGGCGATGGTCTGCATGATCCGGTCGGCGTCGACGGTGTGGTCGTTGGTGAGCCGGCTGACCAGCTGCCGGTCCCGCATCACGGCGATCCGGTGGCTCAGCCGGAGCACCTCCTCCAACTCGGCGGAGATGAACAGCACGGCCATCCCGCCGTCGGAGAGCTGGGCCACCAGCCGCTGGATCTCGGTCTTGGCGCCGATGTCGATGCCGCGGGTGGGCTCGTCGAGGATCAGCAGCCGGGGTTCGGTGATCAACCAGCGGGCCAGCAGCACCTTCTGCTGGTTGCCGCCGGAGAGGTTGCCCACCGGGAGATCCGGGTCCGCCGGCCGGATGCTGAGGGCCTTGACGAACCTGTCGACCAGTTCGTCCTGGCGGCGGCGGGGCACCGGGCGGAGCCAGCCCCGCGCCGCCTGCAGGGCGAGGATGATGTTCTCGCGTACCGACAGCTCGGCGATGACGCCCTCCGCCCGGCGGTTCTCCGAGCAGAAGCCGATGCCGTGGCCGATGGCGGCGACGGGGGTACGCAGGGAGGCGGGCGTGCCGCGCACGGCGACGCTGCCGGCGTCCGGCCGGTCGGCGCCGAACAGCAGCCGCGCCACCTCGGTGCGGCCCGAGCCGAGCAGACCGGCCAGGCCGACCACCTCCCCGGCGTGGATGGTCATGCTGAACGGTGCCACCGAGCCCTTGCGGCCCAGGTCGCGCACGTCGAGGAAGGGCGGGTCCGCCGCGAGGGCGTCCGGGTCGCGCCGGGGTTGCCCGTCGAGCCGCTCCAGCACGTCGAGTTCCTTGCCGATCATCTTCTCGACCAGGCTGAGCTGCGGAAGCTCGCCGGTCGGGTACTCACCCACGAGCTGCCCGTTGCGCAGCACGGTGATCCGGTCGGCGATGCCGTACACCTGGTCGAGGAAGTGCGTGACGAACAGGATCGCGATGCCCTCGTCGCGCAGCTGCCCCATGATCCGGAACAGCTGCGCCACCTCACCGGCGTCGAGGCTGGAGGTCGGCTCGTCCAGGACCAGCACCCGGGCCCGGACGTCGATCGCGCGGGCGATCGCGACCATCTGCTGCACGGCCAGCGAGAACGTACCCAGCTGGGCGTTGACGTCCAGGTCCAGGTCCAGGCGGGCGAGCAGGGCCCGGGCCCGGCGGCGCATCTCCCGCCAGCGCACCGCGCCGAGCCGGCGTGGCTCCCGGCCGATGAAGATGTTCTCCGCGACCGACAGGTTGGTGCAGAGGTTGACCTCCTGGTAGACGGTGCTCACCCCGGCCGCGGCGGCCTGCATCGGGCCGGTGAAACAGACCTGCTCACCGGCGAGGGTGATCACCCCGCGATCGATGCCGTGGACCCCGGTCAGCACCTTGATCAGGGTCGACTTCCCGGCGCCGTTCTCGCCCATCAGGGCGTGCACCTCACCCGGGAAGAGCCGGAAGTCGACGTCGTCGAGTGCGCGCACGCCTGGGAACGACTTGCTGATCCCCGTCATTGTCAGGACTGGATGGCTCTTCGTCATCCCACCGGACCCTTCTGAAGTTCGTGGGGCGGAGGCGCGGCGTGCGCGGCCCGTCCGGACGATCGACCCGCACCGGCCCCGGCTGCCCGGGGCCGGTGCGGG